>NZ_BAAILO010000329.1:87515-111197 GCF_054589115.1 Cupriavidus sp. 8B
GGAGAAGAAGCTGCCGAGCTTGTCCATGCGTTCGAGCGCCATGCCCGCGCCCCGCACCACGCAGGTCAGCGGGTCATCGGCCACCAGGACCGGCAGGCCGGTTTCCTCGGCCAGCAGGCGATCCAGTTCGCTTAGCAGCGCCCCGCCGCCGGTGAGCATCATGCCGCGCTCGGCGATATCGGCGCCGAGTTCCGGCGGGGTCTGCTCCAGCGCGATCTTGACCGCCGACACGATCTGGTTAAGTGGTTCGGTCAGCGCTTCCAGGATTTCGTTGGACGACACCGTGAACGCGCGCGGGATACCTTCAGACAGGTTGCGGCCCTTGACCTCCATTTCGCGGATGTCGGAACCCGGGAACGCCGAGCCGATTGTCTTCTTGATGGCCTCGGCGGTCTGCTCGCCGATCAACATGCCGTAATTGCGCCGGATGTAGTTGACGATGGCCTCGTCGAACCTGTCCCCGCCCACGCGGATGGAGCCCTTGTAGACCATGCCGCCCAGTGAGATGACGCCGACCTCCGTCGTGCCGCCGCCGACATCCACCACCATCGAGCCGGACGGCTCCGACACCGGCAGCCCCGCGCCGAGCGCGGCCGCCATGGGCTCCTCGATCAGGTAGACCTGGCTGGCGCCGGCGGCCAGCGCGGATTCGCGGATGGCGCGGCGCTCGACCTGGGTCGAGCCGCACGGCACGCAGATGATCATGCGGGGTGACGGCCGCAGCAGCTTGGTGTCGTGCACCATCTTGATGAACTGCTTGAGCATCTGCTCGGTGACCCGGAAGTCGGCGATCACGCCGTCTTTCATCGGGCGGATGGCTTCGATATTGCCCGGTACCTTGCCCAGCATCTGCTTGGCTTCCTTGCCCACCGCCTCGATGGTCTTCTTGGGATTGGGACCACCCTGCTGACGGATCGCGACGACCGAGGGTTCGTCCAGGACGATGCCCTTGTCGCGCATATAGATCAGAGTGTTGGCAGTGCCGAGGTCGATCGCGAGATCGTTGGAAAAGTAGCTACGGAGAAATCCAAACATCAGGAAACTTTCATCTGGTGGTTCGCAAGCATGCGAACCGGCGGGCGCCACTTCTGGCGACCAGCAGGCTATGAATAGCGACGCGTGCAGGAGGCCTTCACGCGTCACGCGTCGAGCGCAGCGGCCTTCGGCGGTGGCCGGCGCTCCGTCGATTGGTGTGAGCGGCAGAACTCGGTGACGGCCATAGCCACATGGCTCAATGGCGAAATCGACCACCTGGCAACCGCTGTATAAAGCACATATCTGAAAGCGCGCCGGGATCACAAAAAAGCCTGGCGAGCCTCAACCGGAACATCCCTTGGCTCGGGGAGTGGCGTGAGCCGTACTTGCGCCACTCCGGGGTGTGAGCTGGATGTTCACCGGGAACGAATGATACCTTGCGGCAAGGTCTTCCTGCCCGAAAACGGCGTCCGTCAGCCCGTGGCGCAAGCCGTGAGGTTGAAGGCCGGTCCGTGGGCCGGCCTTCTCTTCTTTCTCAATGCGGCTGCGGCCACACGTCCCGCAAGCAACCCAGCAACACCTCGAACGCCGGCCCTATCGCCTCCTCCGGCACGCACGCATACCCAAGCAGCAATCCCCGCTGCACTGCATCCCCCAGAAAATAGCGGGACAGCGGCCGCACCAGGATGCCGCGGCGCCCGGCCTCCTCCGCAATCGCGACATCGTCCGCGCCGTCCGGCAGGCAGAGCACCAGGTGCAAGCCGGCATTGCTGCCATACCGGTGCAGCGCGCCGGGCCCGAGGTAGCGCTCGATCAGCCCCGCCAGGATGGCGCGGCGGCGGCCGTACAGCAGCCGCATGCGGCGGATATGCGCGGCATAGTCGCCGGCCTGCATGAACTCGGCCACAGTGGCTTGCGTCATCAGGTGGCCAGCCCGGTACAGCTCGGAATGCGCGGTCTGGAAGGCGCCGGCCAGCGCGCGCGGCAACACCATATAACCCATGCGCAGGCCGGGGAACAAGGTCTTGCTGAAGGTGCCGATATAGATCACCGGCGCATCCGGCTCCATGCCTTGCAACGACGGAATGGGCTGGCCGGAGAAACGGAACTCGCTGTCATAGTCGTCTTCGACGATCCAGCTGCCCTGGCGCCGGGCGTACTCGAGCAAGGCGCGCCGGCGCATCAGGCTCATGACGGCGCCGAGCGGATACTGGTGCGATGGCGTGACGAAGATAAAGCGCGGTGGCTGGCCTGCATCATTCTCCGCCGGTATCGTCAGCCCTTCTTCATCGACCGGTACGGGCATCATGCGGATGCCGTTCATCTGCAGCAAGCCGCGAATCCCCCAGTAGCTCGGCTCTTCCACCCACGCTTGCTCGCCCGACATGCCAAGCATGCGGACCAGCAGGTCGATGCCCTGGTGAATGCCTTCGGTGATCAGCACCTGGGAGGCGTCGCATTGCACCGATCGCGCCACCCGCAAATGGGCCGCCACGGCTTCGCGCAGCGCGGGCAAGCCGCCGCCATGGCAATAGCTGAGCCGCTCGGGCGGCGGATTGCGCCACAGGCGCGCGGCGATCTGCGCATAGCGCTGGTGCGGGAAACGCGTCACATCCGGCACGCCCGGCATGAAGGCGCCCCACTGCGAGGGCGACGCCGAGGCATTGGCCAGCAATTCCAGGCCACGCGGCGACAGGCCGGGCATGGCCCGGCCTTGCGCGCTGCTGCTTTCGCTGGCCTTGGCATTGAGATAGGCCTCCGGCGCGGTGGCGGCCACAAAGGTGCCGCTGCCGGTGCGGGCATGCACATAGCCCTCGGCCAGCAACTGCTCATACGCAAACATCACCGTGTTTCTTGACATGCCAAGCTCGGACGCAAGATCGCGCGACGGCGGCAGGCGGGTCTGGGGGCCAAGGCTGCCATCCAGGATGGCCCCGCGGATGCACTCGTAAAGACTGCGATTCAACGGTTTCACAAGCGCTGCGGGACCGTCCGGACCCAGGCGCTGGAGCAGCAAGTCGCCACAGATCGATCTCAATTGGCACCATCAGATATGTGAATGCGGTACTGGATTGTAGTGCCAAAGGAAGTTGAAATGCACTGCATCGTTGCGATCGGGAGCGATCGACACCCAGCGACATTCGAATCCGGCCGGCAAGCGCCGGCCTGGCCATATCAAGCACCACGGAGAGCCCATGAAGAACCTCGAACTGAATCAGCGCCGCGCCCTTGCCACCCCCCGCGGCGTCGGCGTGATGTGCGACTTCTACGCAGACCGCGCGGACAACGCCACGCTCTGGGATGTGGAGGGCCGCGAATACACCGACTTTGCCTGCGGCATCGCCGTGCTCAACACCGGCCATCGCCATCCGCGCGTGATACAGGCGGTGATGGCGCAGCTCAAGCGCTTCACGCATACCGCCTACCAGATCGTGCCTTACGAGAGCTACGTGGCGCTGGCCGAGCGCATCAACGCCCTGGTGCCGATCGATGGGCTGAAGAAGACCGCGCTGTTTACCACCGGCGCCGAGGCCGTGGAGAACGCGGTCAAGATCGCCCGTGCGCATACCGGGCGCCCCGGCGTCATCGCATTCTCCGGCGGCTTCCATGGCCGCACCCTGCTTGGCATGGCGCTGACCGGCAAGGTGGCGCCGTACAAGGTCGGCTTCGGGCCGTTCCCGTCCGACATCTATCACGCGCCGTTCCCGTGCGAGCTGCATGGCGTCGGCACCGAGCAATCCATCCACGCGCTGGAGTCGCTGTTCAAGACGGATATCGACCCGCAGCGGGTTGCGGCCATCATCATCGAACCGGTCCAGGGTGAAGGCGGCTTCCACCCGGCACCGGTGGATTTCATGCAAAAGCTGCGCGCGCTGTGCGACAAGCACGGCATCCTGCTGATCGCGGATGAGGTGCAAACCGGTTTCGGCCGCACCGGCAAGCTCTTTGCCATGTCGCACTACCCGGTGCAGCCCGATCTCATCACCATGGCCAAGAGCCTGGCGGGCGGCATGCCGCTGTCGGCCGTCTGCGGCCGCGCCAGCATCATGGACGCGCCGCTCCCCGGCGGCCTGGGCGGCACCTACGCCGGCAACCCGCTGGCGGTGGCCGCGGCTCACGCGGTCATCGAGACCATCGAAGAGGAACGGCTGTGCGAGCGCGCCACCGCGCTTGGCGTGCAACTGAAGGCCATGCTGCAAGCAGCGAGCAACACCTGCCCGGCGATTGCCGACATCCGCGGGCTTGGCTCCATGATCGCGGTGGAGTTCCACGATCCGGCCACCGGGCAGCCCAGCGCTGAACTCGCCAAGCGGGTGCAGCAGCGCGCCATGGAGGCCGGCCTGATCCTGCTGACCTGCGGCACGCATGGCAACACCATCCGCTTCCTCTACCCCCTCACCATCCCGCAACCGCAGTTCGACGCAGCACTGGCGGTGCTGGCGAAGGTGCTGGCCGGCCTCGCCGCATGAACGCGGACACCAAGGGAAACACCATGCAATTGCAACGACCCGAGCTGCTGCGCAGCACCTGCCTGATCGATGGCGAATGGACCGGCGCCGCTAGTGGCGATGTATTGGCGGTGCACAACCCGGCTACACACGATGTGGTCGGCACCGTCCCGAGCTGCGGCGCGGCCGAAACGCGGCAAGCCGTGGACGCCGCGGCGCGCGCGCTGCCGGCCTGGCGCGACCTGACCGGCAAGGCCCGCGCCGCGGTGCTGCGCCGCTGGGCCGACCTGATGCTGGCGCATCAGGAAGACCTGGCGCAGCTCATGACCGCCGAGCAGGGCAAGCCGCTGGCGGAGGCGCGTGGCGAAGTCGCCTACGCGGCCTCCTTCCTCGAATGGTTCGGCGAAGAAGCCAAGCGGGTGGACGGCGACGTACTGTCCAGCCCGCGCGCCGGCCAGAAGCTGCTGGTGCTGCGCCAGCCCGTGGGCGTGTGCGCGGCGATCACGCCCTGGAACTTCCCGGCGGCCATGATCACCCGCAAGGCCGGCCCGGCACTGGCCGCCGGCTGCACCATGATCGTGAAGCCTGCCGAGCAAACCCCGCTGACCGCACTGGCGCTGGCCGCGCTCGCCGAACAAGCCGGCGTGCCCCGCGGCGTGCTGCAGGTGGTCACCGGCGACCCGGTCCAGATCGGCGGCGTGCTGTGCGAGAGCCCGGTGGTGCGAAAGCTGAGCTTCACCGGCTCGACCGCCATCGGAAAACTGCTGATGGCGCAATGCGCCGGCACGGTCAAGAAGCTCTCGCTGGAACTCGGCGGCAATGCGCCGCTGATCGTGTTCGAGGACGCCGACCTCGACCGCGCGGTGGACGGCATCCTGGCCTCGAAATTCCGCAACAGCGGCCAGACCTGCGTCTGCGCCAACCGCATCTACGTGCACGACGCGGTGTACGACGAGGTGGCACGCCGGCTGGTGCACGCGGTGAGCGCCCTGCGTCCCGGGCACGGCATCGACAACGATGTCACGCAAGGCCCCTTGATCGACGCCGATGCCGTCGCCAAGGTGGAAAGCCATATCGCAGATGCGCTCGCCCATGGCGCACGCGTGCTGACCGGGGGCAAGCGCCATGCGCTTGGCGGCACCTTCTTCGAGCCCACGGTCGTGGCTGGCGCCACCGCTGCCATGCGCGTCGCGCGCGAGGAAACCTTCGGGCCGCTGGCACCGTTGTTCCGCTTCAAGGACGACCAGGAAGTCATCGCCATGGCCAACGACACCGAGTCCGGCCTCGCCGCTTACTTCTTCTCCAGGGACATGGCGCGGGTGTGGCGCGTGGCCGAAGCGCTGGAATACGGCATGGTCGGCATCAACACAGGGCTGATCTCCAACGAGGTGGCGCCGTTCGGCGGCGTCAAGCAATCCGGCCTCGGGCGCGAAGGTTCCAGCTACGGCATCGACGAGTACCTGGAGATGAAATACCTCTGCCTGGAACTCGGCTGATCGACCGGCAGAGCCGGCGCCTATGTCCGCGTGGACCGCCCGCGAGGCGGTTCCATCGACTAATCCCGATTGGCTCTTATTTACGCGCCGGATGTTCCTTATGCTAGCTAAACCCAATGAGCCGGGCCTTTTAACGCTAGAAGGCCATTCATTGCGTTAGCCATTCAACGAGGAGAGAACATGTCGAATACCGGTAGCGCCCTGCGCGAAGTCGATAGCCTGTTGGTCCCTGCCACCCATGCCGAAAGCGCGCCGGCCGCGGATGCGCCGGGCAAGGTGCAGGAACGCCTGAAGAAGGCAAAGAAGAAAATCGCGGACGTGCAATACGTAGTCGTGGAAAGGAGCCGGCACACGGCGCGCGTCGCGGACGACTACGTACATGAAAGCCCCTGGACGGCCATCGGTGTGGCTGCCGCTGTGGGCGTGCTGATCGGCTGGCTGATCGACCGGCGCTAAATCCCCTGCGCCACACGCCAAGGTATCCGCCCGGGCCGCCAACCACCTCGTCCCGGGCGCCATCCCTGCAGCAGTCCCTCTCAGCAGTCCCTCTCAGCAGTCCCTCTCAGCAATCCCTACAGCATCCCGCAGTCGCTCGATTCCGCAGCCTTGCCCATCAGCATCAACTGCGGGTCCGGCACATGGCTGATAAACGACCATAGCTCATCGATCAGCGGCTTCGTGCTGGCCGCCGAGCGGTACAGGCGGATGTCGAGGCTGGTTGCCCACGAGGCAGGCCCTGCCACCACCAGCTTGCCCTCTTTCAGCTCGTCGCTGACGCAGCTCTCGGGCAACCAGCCCACGCCGTGCCCGGCGACGACCATGGCCTTAAGGGCCTCCGACATATGCGTCTCGAAACAACGCTGCAAGCCGTACGGCTCCGGGGCATTAAGCAGGATCATCTCGACCACGTTGCCAAGGAACGCGCCGGATGAGTAGGCCATGAAGGGCAAGGGCTTGGCGCTCGTGCCCGGCAGCCGGAAGATCGGCTGTCCGTGCTTGTCCGGCGCCGAGAACGGGAGGATCCGCTCGACACCCAGCATCAGGAACGGGAAGCCGTTCGGGTCAAGCAGGATCGGCAATTGCTGATGGTGGTAGCCCAGCAGGATGTCGCAATCGTCATCCACCAGTTGCTGCACGCCCTCTGGCACGTTCACCGCATGCACGCAGGCGCTCAGGGACCCGAAGCGCTCGTGCAGGTACTTGAGCCAGGTCGGGAAGAAGGTAAAGACCAGGGTGTGGGCCACCGAGAATCGAATGACCTTGTCGCTCTCGGCAAGGGGCTGGCGGCTGCTCAGCAGTGCGCGTGCGGCATAAGCGTCACGCAGCAGGTCGGCGGCAAGCCGGCGGAACAGCCAGCCAGCCGTGGTCAACGTGGCCGGATGCACGCTGCGATCCACCAGGCTGGCGCCAAGCCACTCCTCAAGGGCCATGATACGGCGACTGAACGCCGACTGGGTGATATGCCGGTCGCCTGCCGCGCGCGAAAAACTGCGCGTTTCAGCCAAGCACAGGAAGTCTTCAAGCCACTTGGTTTCCATAATGGAATGTACTCAACATCAGGGGGGACGCGCTGTCTATAGCACATCATACGGCAACGCGGTGCTGCACAAATCGGTGGAACCCCGATAGCACCATGAATATTTTGCGCCGCATTATTCCGAATTTGCAACGTCCCTCCCCGGCCTCCCGTGGCTAGCGAAAGGCCTAGGTACTCGCTTAGTACTTCCAGAAGATCTTCTGCAGTTCCTTGGTGTCGTTGGTCTTGGTCAGTGCCAGCGCCATCAGGATGCGTGCCTTCTGCGGCAACTGGTCGTCGGTGACCAGCCAATCGTACTTGTCGTCCGGTTGCTCGGCATTGCGGACCACCACGCCGCTGCCGGTGCGCGAGGCGCGCACGATCTGCACGCCCTTGGCGCGGGCGGCCTTGAGCGGCTCGACCATGTAGTCGCCCACGCTGCCGTTGCCGGTGGCGGCATAGACGATGGCCTTGGCGCCGTTCTTCACCGCCGCATCGACGCTGGCCGGGTTGACGTTGCCGTAGGCGTACACCACGGCCACTTCAGGCAGCTTGTCGATCTTGTCGATGTCCCATTCGGTCTGCATGGTATGCGGGCGCGCCGGCAGGCGGTAGTACAGCGTGCGGCCCTCCACCACGTAGCCAAGCGGGCCAAACGGCGAGCGGAAGGTCTCGATCTTGAAGGTGTTGGTCTTGGTGACATCGCGCCCGGTATGGATCTCGTCGTTCAGCACCGCCAGCGTGCCCTTGCCCCTGGACTCCGGGCTGGACGCCACCAGCACCGCGTCGTACAGGTTGAGCGCGCCGTCAGCGCCCAGCGCCGTGCCCGGGCGCATCGACCCCACCACCACGACCGGCTTGTCGCTCTTCAGCGTGAGGTTGAGGAAGTAGGTGGTTTCCTCGATGGTATCGGTGCCGTGGGTAATCACGATGCCGTCCACGTCCGGCTGCTTGAGCAGCTCCGAGACGCGCTTGCCCAGCTTGAGCAGGCGCTCATTGTTGAAGCTCTCCGAGCCGATCTGGAAGACCTGCTCGCCCTTGACATTGGCTACCTTGGAGATCTCCGGCACCGAGGCGATGATCTTGTCCACCGGCACCACGGCCGACTGGTAGGCCGCGGTGTTGGTGGCGGCGGCGCCCGCGCCGGCAATGGTGCCGCCGGTGCCGATGATCACGATATTGGCCTTGCGGGCTTCGCTGGGTGCGCCGGCCTGGGTAGGCGCGCCAGACGGGGAAGCAGAGGGAGCAAGCTGGGCATGGGCAACACCGGTGGTCAGGCTGGCGGCAAGCAACAAGGCGCTGAGGGTGTTGAGACGTGCAAAACGCTTCATAGGTTTCTCCATGCGTTGGATATCAGGCGCTCGATTGGGGCACGCCAAATAGTGATGATAGATGATGAGCGGGCGATGATACGGGAACCAAAACACGCCCGTATCCGTATAAGCCCTGATATTGCGATGCAAAATTCGCGACGAAGTATTCGGAAAAATCATCACCCTGCGCGGTATCCCGCCTGCTGCGCTCAGGTCTCTCTTTACGCCTTGCCGATAGCGCGGATGCTGCATGAGTAATTCGCGGCACGCCATGACAAATTCGCATCATGGTCGCTACCTGTCGACGGATTACCTAGAGTCAACTCCTCCCTGATGTCAATTTGCGAGGAGCAATTCAATGACCGCTGGAACCTTTAGAACCGAACATGACCTGCTGGGCGACCGCGAGGTCCCGGCCGATGTCTACTACGGTGTACACACGCTGCGCGCGGTGGAAAACTTCCCGATCACGGGCACCCCGATCTCCATCTACCCGGAACTCATCAAGGCGCTGGCCTATATCAAGCAGGCGGCCGCGCTGGCCAACCACGAACTGGGCCTGCTCGACGAGCCCCGTTGCGATGCCATCGTCGCGGCCTGCGCGGAACTGCTTGGCGGCAAGCTGCACGATCAGTTTGTCGTCGACGTGATCCAGGGCGGCGCCGGCACCTCGACCAACATGAACGCCAACGAGGTCATCGCCAACCGCGCGCTGGAACTGATGGGGCACAACAAGGGCGAGTACCAGTACCTGCACCCGAATGAGCAGGTCAACATTGGCCAGAGCACCAACGACGTCTACCCGTCCGCCCTCAAGATCGCCACCTGGTTCGGCATCCTGGGCCTGGTGGATGCCATGGGCGTGCTGCGGGGCGCCTTCGAGCGCAAGGCCGAAGAGTTCAAGCATGTCCTGAAGATGGGCCGCACCCAGTTGCAGGACGCCGTGCCAATGACGCTGGGGCAGGAGTTCAGCACCTACGCCGTGATGCTCGGCGAGGACGAGGAGCGGCTGCGTGAAGCCGCCCTGCTGATCTGCGAGATCAACATGGGCGCCACCGCGATTGGCACCGGCATCACGGCGCATCCCGACTACGCGCCGCTGATCCTCAAGCGGCTCAAGGAGATTACCGGCATCCCGCTGATGACCGCGCCGAACCTGATCGAGGCCACGCAGGACTGCGGCTCCTTTGTGCAGCTCTCCGGCGTGCTCAAGCGGGTAGCGGTCAAGCTCTCCAAGACCTGCAACGACCTGCGGCTGCTGTCCAGCGGCCCGCGCGCCGGCCTGGGCGAGATCAACCTGCCGGCGATGCAGGCAGGGTCCAGCATCATGCCCGGCAAAGTGAATCCGGTCATCCCGGAGGTGGTCAACCAGATCGCATTCGAGGTCATCGGCAACGACATCACGGTCAGCTTCGCGGCCGAAGCCGGCCAGCTGCAGTTGAATGCCTTCGAGCCGATCATCGCGCACAGCCTGTTCAAGAGCGTGAGCCATCTGCGCAACGGCTGCCTGACGCTGGCCGAGCGCTGCGTCAAAGGCATCACCGCCAACGAAGAGCGCCTGCGGGCCTCGGTCGAGAACTCCATCGGCATCGTGACGGCCCTGAACCCGTACATCGGCTATGCCAACGCCACCGCCGTTGCGCAGGAGGCCCATGCCACCGGCGGCAGCGTGTACGAGATCGTGCTGCAAAAGGGCTTGCTGACCCGGGAGGAACTGGACCAGATCCTGCGCCCGGAAGTGCTGACGCAGCCGACCCCGCTGAGCCTGGCTCCCCGCGCACGCTGATCCGGGGGGCAAGGCGTGCCCGGCGCCAGACACGGCCCCGCCGGGTCCGCCCTGCCCCGATATCGACGGTCAGACCAGGATCTGGCCGCAACCGCTGGAGACAACGCATCATGAAGGCAAACAAGCTCACTACCCGGATCATGATCGCCATGGTCCTGGGCATCATCACCGGCTATCTCTGCAACCGCCTCGTGCCCGACGCGGCGATGGCCAAGGAGATCGCCGGCTACTTCTCCATCGTCACCGACGTCTTCCTGCGGCTGATCAAGATGATCATCGCGCCGCTGGTGTTCGGCACGCTGGTGGCCGGGATCGCCGGCATGAAAGACGCCAGCGCCGTGGGCCGCATCGGCGTCAAGGCATTGGGGTGGTTCATCACCGCATCGCTGATCTCGCTGCTGCTGGGCATGTTCTTCGTGGACCTGCTGCAGCCCGGGCATGCGCTGAACCTGCCGTTGCCGGAAATCGGCACGGCCACCAACCTCAAGACCTCCACGCTGAACCTGAAGGACTTCATCACGCACGTCTTCCCCAAGAGCGTGTTCGAGGCGATGGCGCAGAACGAGATCCTGCAGATCCTGGTGTTCTCGCTGTTCTTCGGCTTTGCCATTGCGTCGTTCAAGGGCAAGGTGGGCCATCACCTGGTGGCGTCGATCGAGGAGCTGGTGGCGATCATGCTGCGCGTCACCGACTTTGTGATGCGCTTCGCGCCGCTCGGCGTGTTTGCGGCCGTGGCGGCTGCCATCACGGTGCAGGGCATTGGCGTGCTGTTTACCTACGGCAAGTTCATAGGCGGCTTCTACCTGGGCTTGCTGGTGCTGTGGCTGGTGCTGACCGCGGCAGGCTACCTGTTCCTGGGCGGGCGGGTGTTCACGCTGCTCAAGCTGATCCGCGAGCCGACGATCCTGGCGTTCTCGACCGCCAGCAGCGAGGCCGCCTATCCCAAGACCATGGAGCAGATGGAGAAGTTCGGGGTGCCCAACAAGGTGACCGGCTTCGTGCTGCCGCTGGGCTACTCGTTCAACCTCGACGGCTCGATGATGTACCAGGCCTTTGCCGCGCTGTTCATCGCCCAGGCCTACAACATCGAGCTGAGCCTGACGCAGCAGATCACGATGCTGCTGGTGCTGATGGTCACCAGCAAGGGCATCGCGGGCGTGCCCCGGGCCTCGATCGTGGTGGTGGCGGCCACCCTGCCGATGTTCAACCTGCCGGAAGCGGGCCTGCTGCTGATCCTGGGCATCGACCAGTTCCTCGACATGGGCCGCACCGCCACCAACGTCATCGGCAACAGCATCGCCACGGCCGTCGTCGCCAAATGGGAAGGCGAGCTTGGCGCCACCCAAGCGGCGGACACCGAGGGTGCCATGGGAGCCGCAGACGTGGCCTAAGCACCGGTACAGCAGCCCCGGGCTGGCTAGGCGCGGGTATTCCCTGACAGTCCCGCATGAAATCTCATAACGATCACCCCGCCTGAATATGGATTCCCGACCGGGCAGCCGGCCGGCCATGGCGGGTTTCCTTTCCAATCAATGACTTGCGCAACCCACATCACTGCGTTTGCAGTGGCATGCCTCTTGCTGAACAGATCTGCCACTGCAGCACCCGACACAACCAAAACAGAACACGTGGAGACACTATGAGCGCACGAGAAGCGGGCGATCTCGATCCTATCGAGACCGCGGAATGGCTGGAGTCCTTGCAAGCGGTGACCCAACACCGCGGCACCGAGCGCGCCAACCAACTGGTCAATGCGCTGGTGGACGAGGCGCGGCGCGATGGCCTCTACGTGCCGCGCTCCCTGACCACCGGCTACCGCAACACCATCGCCCCGAAAGACGAAGCGCAATCGAGCGGCGACCGCGCCATCGAGCACCGCCTGCGCTCGATCATCCGCTGGAACGCCATGGCGATCATCCTGCGCGCCAACAAGGAATCGTCGGAGCTGGGCGGCCACATCGCCAGCTTCCAGTCGGCGGCAACGCTCTACGACATCGGCTTTGGCCACTTCTGGCACGCGCCCACCGACACCCACGGCGGCGACCTGCTGTACATCCAGGGCCACAGCGCGCCAGGGATCTATGCCCGCGCCTTTGTCGAAGGGCGGCTCACCGAGCAGCAGCTGCTGGGCTACCGGCAGGAGACCGGCGGCACCGGGCTGTCCTCCTACCCGCACCCCTGGCTGATGCCGGACTTCTGGCAGTTCCCCACCGTGTCGATGGGCCTGGGGCCGCTGATGTCGATCTACCAGGCGCGCTTCCTCAAGTACCTGCAAGGCCGGGGCCTGGCGGACACCGCGGCGCGCAAGGTCTGGGCCTTCATGGGCGACGGCGAGATGGACGAGCCCGAATCGCTGGGCGCGATCTCGCTGGCCGGCCGCGAGCGGCTGGACAACCTGATCTTCGTCATCAACTGTAACCTGCAACGCCTGGACGGCCCGGTGCGCGGCAACGGCAAGATCATCCAGGAGCTGGAATCGGTCTTCCGCGGCGCCGGCTGGAACGTGATCAAGGTGGTCTGGGGCGGTGGCTGGGACAAGCTGCTGGCCAAGGACAAGAGCGGCCTGCTACTAAAGCGCATGGAGGAATGCGTCGACGGCGAGTACCAGGATTTCAAGAGCAAGAGCGGCGCCTATGTGCGCGAGCACTTCTTTGGCAAGTACGAGGCGCTCAAGGCGCTGGTCGCCGACATGAGCGACGACGAGATCTGGGGCCTCACGCGCGGCGGCCACGATCCCGAGAAGGTGTTTGCCGCCTACGCGGCAGCTGTGAAGCACACAGGCGAGCCGACGCTGATCCTGGCCAAGACGGTCAAGGGCTATGGCATGGGCGAATCCGGTGAAGGCCAGATGATTGCCCACCAGGCCAAGAAGATGACGCAGGACGCCCTGCGCGGCTTCCGCGACCGCTTCCAGATTCCGGTCAGCGACGAGCAACTGGCCGAAGTGCCGTTTATCAAGCCGGCCGAAGACAGCCCGGAAATGCAATACCTGCGCGCCCGGCGCGCGGCGCTGGGCGGCTACCTGCCAGCACGCCGCAGCAAATCGGCCTCGCTGGAGATTCCGCCGCTATCCACTTTCCAGCGCCTGCTGGACAGCACCGGCGAGCGCGAGATCTCCACCACCATGGCCTTCGTGCAGATGCTGGGCACGCTGGTGCGGGACAAGGCCATCGGCAAGCACGTGGTGCCCATCGTGCCGGATGAATCGCGCACCTTCGGCATGGAAGGCATGTTCCGCCAGCTCGGCATCTACTCCTCGGTCGGCCAGCTCTACAAGCCGCAGGATGCCGACCAGCTGATGTACTACCGGGAGTCCAAGGACGGCCAGGTGCTGCAGGAGGGGATCAACGAGGGCGGTGCCATGTCCAGCTGGATTGTGGCCGCGACCTCGTACAGCACGAGCAACGTGCCGATGATCCCCTTCTACATCTACTACTCGATGTTCGGGCTGCAGCGGGTCGGCGACCTGGCGTGGCTGGCGGGCGACATCCGCGCCCGCGGCTTCCTGCTGGGCGGCACCGCCGGGCGCACCACGCTCAACGGCGAAGGCCTGCAGCACGAGGACGGCCATAGCCACATCATCGCCGGCACCATCCCGAACTGCGTCTCCTACGATCCCACCTTTGCCTATGAGGTGGTGACGATCGTGCGCGAGGGCATGCGCCGCATGTACGAGCAGCAGGAGGATGTGTACTACTACATCACCCTGATGAACGAGAACTACGCGCACCCCGGCCTGGCGGACGCCCACGCCGGCGCGGGTACCGAGGAAGGCATCCTCAAGGGCCTGTACCTGCTCAAGGACGGCGGCAAGGCCGGCAAGGGCGGGCTGCGCGTGCAGCTCATGGGCAGCGGCACCATCCTGCGCGAAGTCATCGCGGCGGCCGAGCTGCTGAAGGCGGATTTCAACGTCACGGCGGACATCTGGAGCGCCCCCAGCTACAACGAGCTGCGCCGCGACGGCATGGCCACGGAGCGCTGGAACCTGCTGCATCCCACCGAGCCCCGCCGCAAGAGCTGGGTCGAGGCCAGCCTGGCAGGCCATGACGGCCCGGTGATCGCCTCCACCGACTACATGCGCAACTACGCCGACCAGGTGCGCGAGTACGTGCACGCCGCCGGGCGCCGCTACGTGGTGCTTGGCACGGACGGCTTTGGGCGCAGCGACTACCGCGCCAAGCTGCGCAGCTTCTTCGAGGTGGACCGCTACCACGTGGCCGTGGCCGCGCTCAAGGCGCTGAGCGACGAGGGCGCGATCGAGCCAGCGGTGGTGGCCGAGGCCATCGCCAGATATGGCGTGGATAGCGAGCGCGCAGCGCCGTGGACGGTCTGACAGGCGAAGGAATAAAGACAATGAACCAAGCCATTGATATCAAGGTGCCCGACATCGGCGACTTCAAGGACGTGCCGGTGATCGAGCTGTTCGTCAAGGTGGGAGACCTGGTCAAGCCCGAGGACCCGCTCGTCTCGCTGGAGTCCGACAAGGCCACCATGGAAGTGCCCGCGCCGCACGGGGGCGTGGTCAAGCAGATCCACGTCAAGCTGGGCGACGCCGTCAGCGAAGGCAGCGTGCTGATGCAGTTCGAGGGGGCCGGGGCCGGGGCTGGCACCACCGTCGCCGCGCCGGCGCAAGCCGCCAAGCCCAGCGTGAGCGCGCCGCCCTCCCCGGTCAGCGCGCCCGCCGGGCTGGCCGAGGTGCGCATTCCCGACATCGGCGACTTCAAGGACATCCCGGTGATCGAGATCTTCGTCAAGGTCGGCGACACCGTGAAGGCCGAGGATGCGCTGCTGTCGCTAGAGTCCGACAAAGCCACCATGGACGTGCCGGCCCCGCTGGGCGGCGTGGTGCGGGAGATCCGCGTCAAGGTGGGCGATACCGTGAGCGAAGGCAGCATCATCATGGCGCTGGCCACCGGCGATGCGCCGGCGGCCGCGCAGGCGAGCGCGGCGACGGCGCCTGTGGCTGCCCTCGCCGCCGCAGCCCCCGTTGCACTGGCCGCCGCTTCCGGTGGCGTCGACGAATCCGCCTTCGCCCTGGCCTACGCCGGACCGGCCGTGCGCAAGCTGGCGCGGGAGATGGGCGTGGACCTGGGCAAGGTGCGCGGCAGCGGCGAGCATGGCCGCATCCTGCGCGGGGATGTCGAGGCGTTCGCGCGCGACGGCGCCCCGGCTACGCCGGCCGCCAAGGCCGCCCCGGCGCCCGCCGGCGGCGGCGCGGGCCTGGACCTGCTGCCATGGCCCAAGGTCGACTTCGCCAAGTTCGGCCCGGTCGAGCGCAAGGAACTGAGCCGCATCAAGAAGATCTCCGGCGCCAACCTGCACCGCAACTGGGTGGTGATTCCGCACGTCACCACGCATGACGAAGCGGATATCACCGACCTGGAGCCGTTCCGCGTGCAGATGAACAAGGAGCTGGAGAAGAGCGGCGTCAAGATCAGCATGCTGCCGTTCATGATGAAGGCGGCCGTGGCCACGCTCAAGAAATTCCCCGAGTTCAACGCAAGCCTGGACGGCGACACCCTGGTGCTCAAGCAGTACTACCACATCGGCTTCGCGGCCGACACGCCCAACGGCCTGATGGTGCCGGTGATCCGCGACGTCGACAAGAAGAGCATCCCCGACATCGCGCGGGAGATGGGCGAGCTGGCCAAGCTGGCGCGCGAGGGCAAGCTCAAGCCCGACCAGATGTCGGGCGGCACCTTCACGATCAGCTCGCTCGGCGGCATCGGCGGCATCAACTTCACCCCCATCATCAACGCGCCCGAGGTCGCGATCATGGGCGTATGCAAGAGCTTCTGGAAGCAGCACTCCAGCGATGGCAAGACCTGGGCTTCGCGCCTGACGCTGCCACTGTCGTTGTCATGGGACCACCGTGTCATCGACGGCGCCGCGGCGGCCCGTTTCAACGTCTATTTTGCCAACCTGCTCGCCGATCTGCGGCGTGTGCTGTTCTGAGGGGCGCGCTGCAATGACCCAACGTGTCGAAGTCAAAGTGCCGGATATCGGCGATTTCAAGGATGTCACGGTGATCGAGGTCATGGTCAAGCCCGGCGAGACCATCGCCGTGGATACCAGCCTGATCGCGGTCGAGTCCGACAAGGCCTCGATGGAGATCCCTTCCACCCACGCCGGCGTGGTCAAGGAGATCACCGTCAAGGTCAACGATAAAGTCAGCGAAGGATCGGTGATCCTGGTGGTGGAGGCTGCCGAGGCCGCTGCAACCGCTGCCGCACCCGCCGCGCCGGCGCCTGCGGCCCCATCGGCGCCGCCCAAGCCAGCGCCAGCCGGCGCGCCCGTTCCCAGCGCTGCCAGCTACACCGGCAAGGCGGACCTGGAATGCGAAATGCTGGTGCTGGGCGCCGGCCCGGGCGGCTATTCCGCCGCGTTCCGCAGCGCCGACCTGGGCATGAAGACCGTCCTGGTGGAGCGCTACGACACCCTTGGCGGTGTCTGCCTCAATGTGGGCTGCATCCCCTCCAAGGCGCTGCTGCACACCGCCTCGGTCATGGACGAAGTGGCGACACTGCCGGACCACGGCATCCGCTACGGTGCCCCCGAGATCGACCTGGACAAGCTGCGCGGCTTCAAGGACAGCGTCATCAAGAAACTCACGGGCGGCCTGGCCGGCATGGCCAAGGCGCGCAAGGTCGAGGTGGTGACCGGCGTGGGCAGCTTCCTTGATCCGCATCACCTGGAGGTGGTGGCGGCCGATGGCGGCAAGCGCGTGATCCGGTTCGCCAAGGCCATCATCGCGGCCGGCAGCCAGGCGGTGAAGCTGCCGTTCATGCCTAACGACGAGCGCGTGGTCGACTCCACCGGCGCGCTGCTGCTCAAATCCATCCCGAAGCGCATGCTGGTGGTGGGCGGCGGCATCATCGGCCTGGAAATGGCCACGGTCTACTCCACGCTGGGCACGCGCATCGACGTGGTGGAAATGCTCGATGGCCTGATGCAGGGCGCCGACCGCGACCTGGTGAAGGTCTGGGAAAAGAAGAACGCGCACCGCTTCGACCACGTCATGCTGAAGACCAAGACTGTTGGGGCCAAGGCCACCGCGGCCGGCATCGAAGTCAGCTTCGAGGGCAAGGAAGCACCGGCGCCGCAGGTCTACGACGTGGTGCTGGTGGCGGTGGGCCGCAGCCCCAACGGCAAGTCCATCGGCGCGGACAAAGCTGGCGTGGCCGTCACCGAGCGCGGCTTCATCGAGGTCGACAGGCAGATGCGGACCAACGTCGCGCATATCCATGCGATCGGCGACATTGTCGGCCAGCCGATGCTGGCGCACAAAGCGGTACATGAAGCGCATGTGGCCGCCGAGGCCGCGCACGGCGAGCCCGCCTTCTTCGACGCGCGGCAGATCCCGTCGGTTGCCTACACCGATCCCGAGGTGGCCTGGGCCGGCAAGACCGAAGACCAGTGCAAGGCCGAAGGCATCAAGTTCGGCAAGGCCGTGTTCCCGTGGGCCGCTTCGGGCCGGGCCATCGCCAACGGCCGCGACGAAGGCTTCACCAAGCTGCTCGTCGACGAAGCCACCCATCGCGTGATCGGCGGCGGCATCGTCGGCACGCATGCCGGCGACCTGATCAGCGAGATCTGCCTGGCCGTGGAGATGGGTTGCGAGCCCGCCGATATCGGCAAGACCATCCACCCGCACCCGACGCTGGGCGAATCCATCGGCATGGCCGCCGAGGTGTTCGAGGGCCATTGCACCGACTTGCCGCCTGTGAAGAAGAAATAAGCGAGAGGCGCACGGCGCGGCATTTGCGCCGTGCGCTACGCCCAAGAGATCACAAGAACGTCTATCGCCGATCTGGCGCCCTGACCGAGCCACAGAGACAACCATGACCGACAACCTTCGCGAAGCCGCACTCGACTACCACCGCTACCCCACACCCGGCAAGATCTCCGTGACGCCGACCAAGGCGATGGCCACGCAGCGCGACCTCGCCCTCGCCTACTCGCCGGGCGTCGCCGACGCCTGCATGGAGATCGTGCGGGATCCGGCCGAGGCGATGAACCTCACCTCGCGCGCCAACCTGGTCGCCGTGATCACCAACGGCACGGCGGTGCTGGGCCTGGGCAATATCGGCCCGCTGGCGGGCAAGCCGGTGATGGAGGGCAAGGGCTGCCTGTTCAAGAAGTTCGCCGGCATCGATGTATTCGACATCGAACTGGCGGAGGACGACCCGGATGCGCTGATCGATACCATCGCCCGCATGGAGCCGACCTTCGGCGGCATCAACCTGGAGGACATCAAGGCGCCCGAGTGCTTCTACATCGAGAAGAAGCTGCGCGAGCGCATGAAGATCCCGGTCTTCCATGACGACCAGCACGGCACCGCCATCGTGGCCGCCGCGGCCATCCTCAATGCCCTCAAGCACGTCGGCAAGGATATCTCGGAGGTCAAGCTGGTGGCTTCCGGCGCGGGCGCGGCGGCGCTGGCCTGCCTGGACCTGATCGTCAGCCTGGGCCTGCCGCTCGGCAATGTGTTCGTCTCCGACAGCAACGGCGTGGTCTACCTCGGCCGCAAGGAGGCGATGGACCCGAACAAGGCGCGCTATGCGCAGGACACTTCCGCGCGCACGCTGTCCGACATCATCGGCGGCGCGGATATCTTCCTCGGGCTGTCGGCAGGCGGCGTGCTCAAGCCAGAGATGGTCAAGGTCATGGCGCGCGACCCGATCATCCTGGCCATGGCCAACCCCACGCCGGAGATCGCGCCGGAGGATGCGCTGGCGGTGCGCCCCGATGCGATCCTGGGCACCGGGCGCTCGGACTACCCGAACCAGGTCAACAACGTCCTGTGCTTCCCGTTTATCTTCCGCGGTGCGCTGGACGTGGGCGCCACCACCATCAACGAAGAAATGAAGCTGGCGGCCGTGCGGGCCATCGCCGAACTGGCGCACGCGGAAATCCCCGAAGTGGTCGCCCAGGCGTACGGCGCGGTGGGCCTGCGCTTCGGCGCCGAGTACCTGATTCCCAAGCCGTTCGACCCGCGGCTGATCGAAGCCGTGGCGCCCGCCGTGGCCCAGGCGGCCATGGACAGCGGCGTGGCGACGCGCCCCATCGCGGACATGGAGGCGTATCGCCAGCGCCTTGGCCAGTTCGTCTACCAGTCGCGCAGCGCCATGGGGCCGGTGTTTGCCGCCGCCAAGCGCGCGCCCAAGCGGGTGATCTACGCGGAGGGCGAGATTGAGCGCGTGCTGCGCGCCGCGCAGGTGGTCATCGATGAGGGCATCGCGCGCCCGTTGCTGGTGGGCCGCCCCGACGTGATCGTGCAGCGCATTGCGCAGTTCGGGCTGCGCCTGCAGCCCGGCGTGGACTGCGAAACCGTGGATCCGCTGGAGCCCGCCATCTACGGCGACGCGGCCGAGGCCTACTACCAGCTTAGCTCCCGCGACGGCGTCTCGCGCGCGCTGGCGCAGGCCGAGGTGCGCAGCCGCGGTACGCTGCTGGGCGCCATGCTGGTGCGCCAAGGCCGGGCCGATGCCATGCTGTGCGGCACCGTGGGCCGCTTCCAGGACCATCTTGGCTATGTGCGGGACACCATCGGGCTCAAGGCCGGCAGCGACACGCTCGCGGTCATGCAGATGCTGATGCTGCCCGGCCGCCAGCTGTTTATCTGCGACACCCACGTCAACCTCGACCCGACGGCACAGCAGATCGCCAACATCACCCTGCTGGCGGCCGAAGCGGTCCGGCGCTTTGGCATCACGCCCAGCGTGGCGCTGCTCTCCCACTCCAACTTCGGCGGCTCCACCGCGCCCGCCGCGGTGAAGATGCGCGAAGCGCTGGCACTGGTGAAGGCGCGCGAACCCTCACTGGCCGTCGAAGGCGAGATGCGGGGCGATGCGGCGTTGTCCAAGCACATCCTGGAGCACGAGTTCCCCGAATCCTGCCTGCCCACGGAAGCCAACGTGCTGGTGATGCCAAACGTGGATGCCGCCAACATCTCCTACAACCTGATGCGCATCGCCGCGGGCGGCGGCATCACGGTGGGCGGCATCCTGCTTGGCGCCGCGCGCCCGGTGCACATCCTGACTTCCTCGTCCACGGTACGCCGCATTGTCAACATGAGCGCCGTGGCAACGGTCGACGCCAACGCCCAGCGCACCTCGGCCTGGGCGCTCGATTGACCTGCCCTCCCCCGGGCGCCGGCGACAAGTAAAACCACAAAGGAGACACCCATGGACAACCACAGTCACCCCAAGCCGTTCTACAGATCCCTGTACTTCCAGGTCATCACCGCGATCGTCATCGGCGTGATCCTGGGGCACTTCTATCCGCAGGCCGGCGCGGCGATGAAACCGTTGGGAGACGGCTTCATCAAGCTGATCAAGATGATCATCGCGCCGATCATCTTCTGCACCGTGGTGGTGGGCATCGCCGGCATGGAGGACATGAAGAAGGTCGGCAAGACCGGCGGGCTGGCGCTGCTGTACTTCGAGGTGGTGAGCGGCATTGCGCTGGTCGTCGGCCTGGTGATCATCAATATCGTCAAGCCCGGGGCGGGCATGAATGTCGACGTGAGCACGCTCGATACCAAGAGCATCGCCGCCTACACCGAGCCCGGCAAGATGCAGGGAACGGTGGATTTCCTGCTGCATGTGATCCCCAATACCGTGGTGGACGCCTTTGCCAAGGGCGAGATCCTGCAGGTGCTGCTGTTTGCCGTGATGTTTGGCTTCGCGCTGCATAGGTTCGGCGGACGCGGCACGCTGGTCTTCGACTTCATCGAGAAGTTCTCGCATGTGCTGTTCACCATCGTCGGCTACATCATGAAGGTGGCCCCCATCGGCGCGTTCGGGGCCATGGCGTTCACCATCGGGAAATACGGCGTGGGCTCGCTGCTGCAGCTTGGCCAGCTGATGGCCACGTTCTATGCGACCTGCCTGTTTTTCATCTTTGTCGTGCTCGGCGGCATCGCGCGCGCGCATGGCTTCTCGATCTGGAAGTTCATCAAGTACATCAAGGAGGAACTGCTGATCGTGCTGGGCACGTCGTCGTCGGAATCGGTGCTGCCGCGGATGATGGCCAAGCTGGAAAACCTGGGTGCGCGCAAGTCCGTCGTCGGGCTGGTGATCCCCACCGGCTACTCGTTCAACCTGGATGGCACGTCGATCTACCTGACCATGGCGGCAGTATTCATCGCCCAGGCTACCAACACCGACATGAGCCTGACGCAGCAGCTCACGCTGCTGGCCGTGCTGCTGCTGACCTCCAAGGGCGCGGCGGGCGTGACCGGCAGCGGCTTCATCGTGCTGGCGGCCACGCTGTCGGCGGTGGGGCATGTGCCGGTGGCTGGCCTGGCCCTGATCCTGGGCATCGACCGCTTCATGTCGGAAGCGCGCGCCCTGACCAACCTCATCGGCAACGGCGTGGCCACCGTGGTGGTCGCGAAATGGACCGGCGACCTGGATGTCGCGCGGATGCACCGCCGGCTGGACAACGAATCGGATGCCGAGGCCGACGAGCCGGAAGCGGTGCTGGATCCGCTGGTCGCCCGCATGCCGGCCTCCGGCACCACGCTGACCCGGTAAACGGCAGGCCACGATGAAACCCTCCACCTATCGTCCCGACGCCTCCCTGAAGGCACCGCATCGCATCGTCATCGTCGGCGGCGGTGCGGGCGGGCTTGAGCTAGCCACCCGGCTGGGCGACACCCTCGGCCGGCGCGGGCAAGCCGAAGTCACGCTCATCGAGAAGACCCGCACCCACGTGTGGAAGCCCAAGCTGCATGAGATCGCCGCCGGCAGCATGGACATGAGCGCCCACGAGGTGGGCTATCTCGCGCAATCGCACTGGCACCACTTCCGCTACCGCGTCGGCGAAATGGTAGGCCTGGACCGCGAGCGCCGGGAGGTGCTGGTGGCTCCTTATGTGGACGACGAAGGCACCCAGATCACGCCGCTGCGCACCTTTGGCTACGACACCCTGGTCATCGCGGTGGGCAGCCAGAGCAATGACTTCGGCACGCCGGGCGTGTACGAGCACGCCATGCGGCTGGAGTCCGCCGCGGACGCGCTGCGCTTTCACTCGCGCATGGTCAATGCCTGCATCCGCGCGCATGCGCAGACCGCGCCCCTGCTGGCCCAGCAGTTGCACGTGGCCATCATCGGCGCCGGCGCCACCGGCGTGGAGCTGGCGGCCGAGCTGCACCGCACCACCCGCGAGGTGGTGGCCTTCGGCCTGGACCGTGTCGACGCCGACAAGGACATCCGGGTCACGCTGATCGAAGCCGCGCCGCGCGTGCTGCCGGCATTGCCCCCGCGCCTGTCCAGCGCCACGGAGGACCTGCTGCGCAAGCTCGGCGTGGAAGTGCTCACCGACGCCAAGGTGGCCGAAGTGCTGCCCGGTGGCGTGCAGCTGGGCGATGGCCGGCTGCTGCCGGCGGAGCTGGTGGTATGGGCGGCGGGCGTGAAGGCGCCCGACTTCCTCAAGGATCTTGCCGGCCTTGAAACCAACCGGATCAACCAGCTGGTGGTGCACCCCACGCTGCAGACCAGCCGCGACGAGAATATCTTCGCGATTGGCGATTGCGCCGCGTGCGCGTGGCCCGAGGCCAACCAGGGCAAGGGCGGCTTTGTGCCGCCGCGCGCCCAGGCCGCGCACCAGCAGGCTTCGCACATGGTCAGGCAGGTTCGCGCCCGCATGGCGGGCAAGGCGCTGGCCAACTATCGCTACCGCGATTTCGGCTCGCTGGTGTCGCTGGGCGAGTTCAGCACCGTGGGCAACATGATGGGCGGCCTGATCGGCGGCAGCCTGATGGTGGAGGGGTTGTTCGCCCGGATGATGTACCTGTCGCTCTACAAGATGCACGAACTGGCATTGCATGGCTTTGCCAAGGTCGCGCTCGACACGCTGGCGCGCTCCATCGTCCGGCGCACCGAGCCGCATGTGAAGCTGCACTGAGCGCCGTGGCGCCGTCCCGCACACGCAATCGCACTCTTCCGGACCCCATGACCAATCCCACACCCGATCCCTCCCGCTGGATTGCCGAGCTCTTCAGCGCGCAACAGACCATGCTGCGCGCGTTCGGCGCCGCTCCCGGCCAGGCGCCGCAAGACGCCGACGCCACGCCCGCGCCGGTCTCCATGCTGGCGGCGGCGCGCGCGCTCGCCGCCTGGCCGGACCAGGCCCTCAGGCA
>NZ_BAAILO010000329.1:111392-152659 GCF_054589115.1 Cupriavidus sp. 8B
GACGCTGCTGCAAGGCGCGATTGAGCAAGCACCCGCCGACGCGCAGGCCAAGGCGCAGTGGCAGTTCGCCCTGCGCCAGGTGCTGGACGCGCTCAGCCCGGCCAATTGCCTGGCCACCAACCCCGAGGCGCTGCAGCTGGCGGTGGACTCCGGCGGCGCCAGCCTGGTGGAGGGCATGCGCCTGTTCCTGCAGGTCCTGGCCAAGGGCCGCGTCTCGATGACTGATGAGCAGAGCTTCGAGGTTGGCCGCAACGTGGCCACCACGCCGGGCGACGTGGTGTATGAGAACGAGCTGATGCAGCTCATCCAGTACGCACCGGGCGCGGGCAAGGTCCATCAGCGCCCGTTGTTGATCGTGCCGCCCTGCATCAACAAGTTCTATATCCTCGACCTGCAGCCCGAGAACTCATTCGTCGCCCATGCGGTCGCGCAAGGGCATACGGTCTTCCTGATGTCGTGGCGCAACGTGGCGCAAGCGCAGGGGCACCTGACATGGGACGACTACCTTGAACAGGGCGTGCTGCGCGCCATCGATGTAGCGCAGGAGATCAGCGGCGCCGACCGCGTCAACACGCTGGGCTTCTGCGTGGGCGGCACGCTGCTGGCCTGCGCGCTGGCGGTGGCCGCCGCACGGGGCCAGGACAGGGTTGCCAGCGTCACGCTGCTCACCACGATGCTGGACTTCGTTGATACCGGCGAGATCGGCCTGCTCGTCAACGACGCCATGGTCGCGATGCGGGAGGCCACGATCGGCCGCGGCGGGCTGCTGCGCGGCCGCGAGCTGGCCCATGTGTTCGCCGCGCTGCGCGCCAACGACCTGATCTGGCCCTATGCGGTCAACAGCTACCTGAAAGGAAGCGCGCCGCCGGCGTTCGACCTGCTGTCCTGGAACTGCGACGACACCAACCTGCCGGGGCCGATGTACTGCTGGTACCTGCGCAACGCCTACCTGGAGAACCGCCTGCGCGTGCCGGGCGGCACCGTGCAGTGCGGGGAGCCGGTGGATTTTGCCCGGGTCCAGGTGCCCGCTTTCCTCTATGCCTCGCAAGACGATCACATCGTGCCGTGGGGCAGCGCCTATGCCACCACGCGCCTGTTGGGCGGCCCGACGACCTTCGTGCTGGGCGCCAGCGGCCACATCGCCGGCGTGATCAACCCGCCAGCCAAAGGCAAGCGCCACCACTGGACCGGCCCGCTCCAGGGCGAACCGCAACGCTGGCTTGACGGCGCCGAACGCGTCGAAGGCAGCTGGTGGCCGGCCTGGACCAGCTGGCTCGCAGAACACGCCGGCCCGCGCACCGCCCCGCAGCGCTCGCCCGGCAGCACCGCCTACCCCGTGATCGAGCCCGCACCCGGGCGCTACGTCAAGGCGAAGGCCAGCTAGCTATCCGCAGGCTGGCCTGCCAATCCCCTATCCACCCTACCCCCGATTCACCCAGGAGAGTCACATGGAAGATGTTGTTATCGTCGCCGCAGCCAGAACCGCCGTCGGCAAGTTCGGCGGCTCGCTGGCCAAGGTGCCGGCCCCCGAACTGGGCGCCACGGTCATCAAGGCCTTGCTCGAGCGCAGCGGCCTGAAGCCGGAAATGGTCGACGAGGTGCTGCTGGGCCAGGTGCTGACCGCGGGCAGCGGGCAAAATCCCGCGCGCCAGGCCGCCCTCAAGGCAGGCTTGCCCAACACCGTGCCCGCCATGACCATCGGCAAGGTCTGCGGCTCCGGCCTGAAGGCCGTGCACCTGGCGGCCCAGGCCATCAAGTGCGGCGATGCGGATATCGTCATCGCCGGCGGCCAGGAGAACATGAGCGCATCGCCGCACGTGCTGGCGGGATCGCGCGACGGCCAGCGCATGGGCGACTGGAAGCTGACCGACACGATGATCGTCGACGGCCTGTGGGATGCCTTCAACCAGTACCACATGGGCACCACCGCCGAGAACGTCGCCAAGGCATACAACATCTCGCGCGAGCAGCAGGACGCGTTCGCGGCCGCGTCGCAGCAAAAGGCCGAACTGGCGCAGAAAGCCGGCCGCTTCAAGGACGAGATCGTGCCGGTCTCGATCGTCTCGAAGAAAGGCACCGTGGTCTTCGATACCGACGAGTTCATCAAGCACGGCACCACGGCCGATGCGCTGGCGGGGCTGCGGCCGGCCTTCGACAAAGCCGGCTCCGTCACCGCCGGCAATGCCTCCGGCCTGAACGACGGCGCTGCGGCGGTCCTGATGATGTCGGCAAGCAAGGCGCGCGAACTGGGACTCAAGCCCCTGGCCCGCATCGCCTCCTATGCCTCGGCCGGGCTCGACCCGACCATCATGGGCATGGGCCCGGTCCCGGCCTCGCAGCGTTGCCTGCAAAAGGCGGGCTGGAGCATCAACGACCTGGACCTGATGGAGATCAATGAGGCCTTCGCCGCCCAGGCGTGCGCGGTCAACCAGGAGATGGACTGGGACGCCAGCAAGATCAACGTCAATGGCGGCGCCATCGCCATCGGGCATCCCATCGGCGCATCCGGCTGCCGCATCCTGGTCACCCTGCTCCATGAGATGGCCCGGCGCGACGCCAGGCGTGGCCTGGCGTCGCTATGCATTGGCGGCGGCATGGGCGTGGCGCTGGCCGTCGAGCGCTAAGACAGCATTCATTCCACAAGGAGAAACGATGAGCAAGCAACGCGTAGTACTGGTCACGGGCGGCATGGGCGGCCTGGGTGAAACCATTTCCACCAAGATGGCCGATGCCGGCTACCGGGTAGCGGTCACCTATTCGCCGGGCAACACCACCCATGGCGAATGGGTCCGGCAGATGAAGGCGCGCGGCTACGACATCCTCGCCGTGCCCTGCGACGTGGCGGACATCGATTCGTGCGCGAAGGCGGTGGCTGCCGTGATGGAAGTCGCCGGCCCGGTCGACGTGCTGGTCAACAACGCCGGCATCACGCGCGACATGACCTTCAAGAAGATGGACAAGGTGAACTGGGACACGGTGCTGCGCACCAACCTGGACAGCCTGTTCAACATGACCAAGCAGGTCGCCGACGGTATGGTGGAGCGCGGCTGGGGCCGCATTGTCAACGTGTCGTCGGTCAACGGCTCGAAGGGCGCGTTCGGCCAGACCAACTACTCGGCTGCCAAGGCCGGCGTGCACGGCTTCACCAAGGCGCTGGCGCTGGAAGTCGCCAGGAAAGGCGTCACGGTAAACACCATCTCGCCCGGCTACATCGGCACCAAGATGGTCACCGCCATTCCCGAGGAGATCCTGAACACCAAGATCCTGCCGCAGATCCCGGTAGGCCGGCTGGGCAAGCCGGAGGAAGTGGCGGGCCTGATCATCTACCTGGCCTCCGAGGAAGCTGCCTTCGTCACCGGCGCCAACATCGCCATCAACGGCGGCCAGCATATGCAGTGACGTTTGGCGGTGGCGGCCGGCGCACGGCCACCACGCGGCCACCGCACGGCCACCGCACGGCAGCAGAACAACTACGCAAGGCAGCAACCGGAGACCACATGAAATCCATGGGCATCGATCGCGACGCGCTGATTCAGCAGTTCACGCAAGCGTCGGAGAAGCAAGGCGAATCCCTGCAGCAGGCTGTCCAGCAGGCGACGCTCAAGGCATTGCAAAGCCGGGAACTGACGCTCAAGAGCATCAAGGACACGCTGAAGATGGTCACCCAGGCGGCCTCCGCCGGGGGGCCAGCAGCGGGCTCGCGGGAGCAGGGCTTGAGCCGATGCTGTCGCAGGTGGCGCAGGGCATGGACGCCGCGCTGGTGCAGGCGGTGGAGGCAAATCGGCGGGCGTTGCAGCAGATCGTCGACCAGGGCACGCAATTGCGCGAAACGCACCTCAAGAAGGCCGTGGCCGACATCGAGAAGATGGAGGACGCGCTGTTCAGCACAGTGGCCAAATCCATCGGCGACTTGCCGCAGGCCGTGCAAGGGCCCTGGTCGACGGTGCTGGACGGCATGAAGGTGAAGGGCACGGCCACCGGGGCCAGCGCGACGGCAGTGGTCGAGCAGCTGGCCACCCAGGCGCGCGAGCTCACGCGCGAGGGACGGGCCTTTGCGCAAAGCAGCACCGAGGCCTGGCTCGAGCACTACGCCACGCTGGTCAGCGGCGTGCTGATCGGCATGTCGAATGGCCTGGCCGGGGAAGGCAAGCGCTGATCTCGTTCAAGCCACACCTCGGCCCGGCAATCTGCGTTGCCGCCCCTCTCCCGCAAGCGGGAGAGGGGCGCAAACCAGCCGCCCCGCGGCGCCCATCCATAACCCACGGCGGAGGCCCAGATAGATGGATCCCATCCTGCTGGCGCGCATGCAGTTCGCTGCCAACATCACCTTCCATATCCTGTTCCCGACCATCAGCATCGGCCTGGGATGGTTGCTGCTGTTCTTCCGCTGGCGCTACCTGGCGGCCGACTCGCCACAGGTCCGCCATGCATGGCTGAATGCCTACCGGTTCTGGACCAAGGTGTTCGCGCTGACATTCGCGCTTGGCGTGGTCAGCGGCATCACCATGAGCTTCCAGTTCGGCACCAACTGGCCGGGCTTCATGGAAACGGTCGGCAATATTGCCGGGCCCCTGCTCGCCTATGAGGTCCTGACCGCGTTCTTTCTCGAAGCCGGCTTTCTCGGCGTGATGCTGTTCGGCCACGGCAAGGTGAGCGAACGGGTGCACCTGATGTCGACCTTCTTCGTCGCCTTCGGCACCACGCTCAGCGCCTTCTGGATCCTGGCGCTGAACTCCTGGATGCAGACACCGCAGGGCTACGAGATCATCAACGGCGAGTTCCACGTGCGGAGCTGGGTGGCCGTCGTCCTCAACCCCTCCTTCCCCTACCGCTTCTGCCACATGCTGCTGGCCTCCGCGCTGACCTGCGCCTTCCTGCTCGCGGGGCTGAGCGCGTGGCAGCTGCTCAAAGGCACGGCGCAGCTGTCCGCGCCCAAGGTGCTGCGGGTCGGACTGACCCTTGCCGCGGCCGCGATCCCGCTGCAGATCGTGATCGGCGACATGCACGGCCTGAACACGCTCGAGCACCAGCCGCAGAAGATTGCCGCCATGGAGGGCGTATGGGAGACGGAGCGCGGCGCGCCCTTGCTGCTCTTCGCCATGCCCGACGCAAGCGCTCGCACCAATCGCGCTGCCATCGGCATCCCGCATCTCGCCAGCCTGATCCTGACCCACCGCTCCGACGGCGAGATCCGCGGGCTGAACACGTTCGGCGATGCGCATCCGCCGGTTCTGCCGCTGTTCTTCGCCTTTCGCGTGATGGTGGGCATGGGCGTGCTGATGCTGGCGGCCAGCTGGCTGGGCTGGTGGTGGTACCGCCGCGCTGGCTGGCAGCCTCAGCGGCTGCCGCGCGCGCTGCTGTGGGGACTCGCGGGCATGACCTTCTCCGGCTGGATCGCCACGGTGGCTGGCTGGTACGTCACCGAGATCGGGCGCCAGCCTTTCATCGTCTACGGCCTGGTACGCACCGCCGATGTGGCCTCCAACGTGCCGGCGCCCCATATCGCCCTCACGCTGGCGCTGTTCGTGACGGTGTACCTCGCGCTGATCATCGCCTATGTCAGCGTGTTGAAGTACCTGGCGGAGAAGCCAGAGGCGCCGCTCGGGGACGAGCCCGCCGGACAAATCGCCACTGCGCCCGGCACCATCGCCACGCACGCCTTGCCGATCGGGAGCCAACCATGACCTGGATGCGTTTTGACGATGCCCTGCCCGTGATCTTCATGGCGCTGATGGGCGTCGCCATGCTGGTCTACGTGATCAGCGACGGCTATGACCTGGGCGTCGGCATGCTGATGCACCGGGCCACCCCGGCCGAGAAAGACGTCATGGTGGCGTCGATCGGCCCGTTCTGGGACGCCAACGAGACCTGGCTGGTGCTCGGCATCGGCATCCTCCTCGTGGCTTTCCCTAAGGCGCACGGTTTGATATTGACCGAGCTCTACCTGCCTGTCACGCTGATGCTGGTAGGGCTGATCCTGCGTGGCGTGGCGTTCGACTTCCGGGTGAAGGTGAAGAGCGCGCACAAGCCGATGTGGGACAGCCTCTTCTTCGCCGGCTCGACAATCGCGTCGGTCTCGCAAGGGTGGATGCTGGGACGTTACATCAGTGGCTTCGGTATCGGTTGGAACTATCCCCTGTTCGCTGCGGCCATCGCCGTGGCATTGCCGATGGCTTATGTGCTGCTCGGCGCGTGCTGGCTCGTCATGAAGACCGAGGGCGAACTCCAGCAGCGCGCGGTGCAGTGGGCCAGGATCGCGTGGGCGCCGATGGTATGCGGGCTGGTCCTGATCTCGGTGGCCACGCCCTGGATCAGCGTGGCGGTGCGCGAGCGCTGGTTCGTGCTACCGCAGATCGTCGCCCTGCTCTCCATCCCGCTGGTGACCGGCGTCGCGCTGCTTGCCGTACGCCTGCTGCTCAATACCCGCCTGGTGCGCGGGCCGGTGAGCTGGCTGCCTTTCGTGCTGCTGATCGGGGTCTTTGTGCTCAGCTTCCTCGGGCTGGCCTACAGCATCTTTCCGTTTATCGTGATCCACCGCCTGACGATCTGGCAGGCCGCCAGCAGCCCGGAGGCCTTGAAGGTGATCCTGGTGGGCGTGTGCATCTCGGTGCCGGCCATCGCCGGCTACACGGTGTTCTCGTACCGCGTATTCCGCGGCAAGACCGGCGAGCTCCGCTATGCCTAGCTGGCCCCCGCGCATGCTGCGCCGCGACACGATGCAAGCCCCCGCCGCCGGTTGCGCGGGTCTTGCGCAGCCGTGCCCCGGGAGTACACTGCATCCACTTGACCTGTGCCAGGACGAGCACGGGTCTCGCTTCCATCACTGGTATCCGGACGACAAGTCCTGCGACTTTGAGGACTGCGGAGAAAGGGCTCGCGACATGAAACTCGGCCGTATGCGCATGGGGATCTGGTGCGGTATGGCATTGGCGGCGATCGCACTGGCCACCTGGCTCGCCTATGCCATGGCGTTGCGCGCCGGGCTCGACCAGCTGCGCGTTGCCGCCCAGCATCGCCTCGATGTCGTGTCCGCGCGGCTGGACGGCGAGCTGTCCCGGTTCGACTACCTGCCATCGTTGCTCGAATCCACCACGGAAGTCTTCGAACTGCTCGGCCGGCCCGATGACGTGGCGCTCAAGCAGCAGGTCAGCCGCTACCTGCACGGCATCACCGCGACAGCCGGCGCCGACAACCTGTATGTCACCCAGCGCTCCGGCATGACCCTGGCTGCCGCCGACTGGGACCAGCCGGGCACGCCGATGGGGGCCGACCTTTCCTTCCGGCCGTATATGCGCGACGCGCTCGAACACGGCCGGGGCCGCTTCTACGGCGTGGGGTTTACCTCCGGCCGGCCCGGCTACTACCTCGCCTACGCGCTGCAGCAAGGCGGCGCGCAGCGCGGCGTGGCCACGGTCAAGGTCAACCTCGACGCCGTGGAGCGCAACTGGGTGCAGATCCCTGGCAAGGTGCTCGTGGTCGACGCTCGCGATGTGGTCATCCTGGCCTCGCTGGCGCCCTGGCGGCTGCGCCCGCTGGCGCCGCTGACGGAAGCGATGCTGGCCGAGGCCGGACGGGCCCGCACCTATGGCAAGTCCGACCTGATGCCACTGGACTGGCAGGTTCGCGCCAGGCTGGACGCGCACACCACGCGCGTGCGCCTGGATGGCGTGGATTACCTGGCCTCGGAGCGCACGGTCAACCACGGCCTCTGGCGCATCATGCTGCTGGATGACGAACTGCCCGCGCGCAACCTGGCCCGCAACGCAGCCATCGGCGCCCTGCTGGCCTGCATGGTGGTACTGCTGCTGGTGCTGGTGATTGCACTGCGCCTGCGTGCCGGGCAACAACAAGCCGCGGCGCAACGCGCGCTGCGCGCCGCGCACGATGGCCTGGAGGCCAAGGTGCTGGAGCGCACGGCTGAGCTGCGCGCGCTGCAGAGCGACCTGGTCCATGCCGGCAAGCTGGCCGCGCTCGGGCAGATGTCCGCCGGCGTGGTGCACGAGCTCAACCAGCCGCTGGCGGCCATGCGCACGCTGTCGGACAACGCCGAGGTACTGCTGGAAAAGGGCAGGCTCAAGGATGTGGCGGGCAATCTCCAGCGCATCGCCAAGCTGATCGACCGCCTTGGCCGGCTGACGCAGCAACTCAAGGTCTTTGCGTTCAAGTCCCGGGACGCGGTGCGGCCGGTCCTGATCCGCCAGGCGGTGCAGGACGCGCTGCTCCTCGTCAGCACCCGGATGCGGGAGCGCGATATCACGGTCAGCGTAGCGATCGACCCGGTTGACATCAGCGTCCTGGCTGACGAGATCCGCGTGGAGCAGGTACTGGTCAACCTGCTGGGCAATGCCGCCGATGCCTTGTCGGGCGCCCCCATCCGGGAGCTGGACATCCACGCGGCCCGGCATGACCAGCAATGCATCCTCACCATCCGCGACTCGGGCCCCGGCATCCATCCCGATGTGCTGCCACGGCTGTTCGACCCGTTCATTACAACCAAGCCGGCGGGCAAGGGCCTGGGCCTTGGCCTGATGATCTCGGCACATATCGTGCGCGAGTTCGGCGGCCGCCTGTACGCCCGCAACCTGGCGCCCGCCGGTGCCGAGTTCGTGGTCGAGCTGCCGCTGGCCCCGTCGCTGGAGAGGCAAACCAATGACTGACACCCACCCCATCCGCGTGGTTTTTGTCGAGGACGAGGAGGATGTGCTGGTCGGCAGCTCGCAGGCCCTCGAGCTGGCGGGATTCGCCGTGGACGGCTTTGCCTCGGTGGAGCAGGCGCGCAGCAGCATCGGCATCGGCGTGCCGGTGGTGGTGGTCTGCGATGTCAAGTTGCCGGGCATGAACGGCGTGGCCTGGCTGAACGAGATCCGGCACATCGACCCCGACCTGCCCGTGATCCTGATGACCGGCCACGGCGACATCTCCATGGCGGTGCAGGCCATGCGCGAGGGCGCGTACGACTTCATCGAGAAGCCGTGTTCCTCCGAGCGGCTGGTCTCCGTGGTCAGGCGCGCCGCAGACCGGCGCAAGCTCAGCCTGGAAGTGCTGGGCCTGCGCGAGCAACTGGAAAGCTGGCACGGGATCCAGGCCTGCCTGATCGGCCGCTCCGCGCAGATGGAACGGGTGCGCCGCGCGGTGCGCGCGCTGGCGGATGCGCCGGCGGACGTGGTGATCTATGGCGAGACGGGTACGGGCAAGGACCTGGTGGCGCGCTGCCTGCACGACCACAGCGCGCGCCGCACCGGCAACTTCGTGCCGCTGAATTGCGGCGGCCTGCCCGAAGCCCTGGCCGAGAGCGAGCTGTTCGGGCATGAGGTGGGCTCTTTCACGGGCGCCACGCGGCGGCGCTGCGGCAAGTTCGAGCATGCGCAGGGCGGCACCCTGTTCCTCGACGAAATCGAGAGCATGCCGATGTCGGTGCAGGTCAAGTTCCTGCGCGCGCTGCAGGAGCGCTCCATCGAGCGGGTGGGATCGAACGAATCCATCGCGGTGGATTGCCGGGTGATTGCCGCCAGCAAGGAAGACCTGAAACTGCTCAGCGAGCAAAAAAGGTTCCGTGCCGATTTGTACTACCGCATTGGCGTGGCCTTTATCGACCTGCCGCCACTGCGCGAGCGCCGCGAAGATATCCCGCTGCTGTTCGAGCATCTCATCCTGCAGGCCGCCACCCGCTTCAACCGGCCGGCGCCTGTGCTCGGGAACGCGCAGTTCGAGCTGCTGCTGTCCCATTCCTGGCCCGGCAATGTGCGGGAGCTGCGCAACGTGGCCGACCGCTTCGTGCTTGGGCTGCTGTCCGATGATTTCGAGCTGCACCGCAGCCACGCCGAGCACGGTAACAGCCTGCCGGAACAGCTTGAGCAGTTTGAACGGGTCGTAGTGATGGAGGAGCTCAAGCGCAACAACTGCGATGTGGCGGCTACCGCGCGGGCGCTCTCCATCCCCAAGCAAACGCTGTACTCCAAGCTGCGCCGCCTGCAGATCGCCTATGACAAGGTGCAGGCCGAGGAGTGACCCAGGCTCGACCCTCTATCCCCCCCGGTAGCGCGGGGGACACCCCCCCTATTTTCAAGACTTACAGGCATTCCCCATGCTTTACCAATTCCACGAACTCAAGAGCGCCATGCTGTTGCCGCTCACCGCGCTGGCCCAGGCAACGTCGCGCACCTTCACCAATCCACTCAGCCCGCTGTCCATGATGCCGGGCGCCAACCGGATGGCTGCCGGCTACGAACTGCTCTACCGCCTGGGCAAGGATTACAAGAAGCCGCCCTTCGACATCAAGTCGGTGCGGTGCCACGGCCGGGATATTCCCATCGTGGAACAGACCATTGTGGAGAAGCCCTTCTGCACGCTGCTGCGTTTCAAGCGCTATGCAGACGACCCTCAGGTCATCCAGATGCTGAAGGACGAGCCGGTGGTGCTGGTGTGCGCCCCGCTGTCCGGACACCACGCGACCCTGCTGCGCGACACGGTACGGACCCTGCTGCAGCACCACAAGGTCTATGTGACGGACTGGATCGATGCCCGCATGGTGCCGGCGGAGGATGGCCCCTTCCACCTGACGGACTATGTGCATTACATCCAGGACTTCATTCGCCACATCGGCGCGCAGAACCTGCATGTCATCTCCGTATGCCAGCCCGCCGTGCCCGTGCTTGCCGCCATCTCGCTGCTGGCATCGGCCGGCGAGGCCACGCCGCGGACCATGACCATGATGGGCGGCCCGATCGATGCGCGCCGCAGCCCCACTGCCGTGAACGCGCTGGCCACCGACAAGTCATTCGAGTGGTTCGAGAACAACGTGATTCATGCCGTGCCGGCCAACTACCCGGGCCACGGCCGCAAGGTCTACCCAGGGTTCCTCCAGCATGCCGGCTTTGTGGCGACCAACCCGGATCGCCACCTCTCATCGCACTACGACTACTACCAGAACCTGGTCGATGGCGACCTGGACGACGCCGAGGCCCATGTACGTTTCTATGACGAGTACAACGCCGTGCTCGACATGGCCGCGGAGTATTACCTGGATACGATCCGCGACGTGTTCCAGGAATTCCGCCTGGCCACCGGCACGTGGGAAATCGGCGGCAAGCCGGTGCGGCCGCAGGACATCAAGGGTGCGGCGCTGCTGACCATAGAAGGCGAACTGGACGACATCACGGGAGCGGGCCAGACCGCGGCGGCGCACGACCTGTGCTCTGGCATTCCCGGTGAGCGCAAGCAGCATGTCACCGCGCTCGGGTGCGGGCACTACGGCATCTTCTCAGGCCGGCGCTGGCGCGAGGAGATCTATCCGCAACTGCGCGCCTTCATCGCCAGCTATCGCTGAGCGGGCCATTCCGATGCCCGAGGAGCGCGCCCTTGAGCGGCGCTCCCCAGCAATTGCATAGGCCCCGGGATGGGCAGGCGCCTTAATCCGTCTGGTCCGGGATAGCCCGGATCAGCTCATCGAGCTGTGCGCTCATGGGCAGGCCGAGCCGCTCGCCGGTGGGCAGCTTGTTCATGAACCATTGCTTGTACATGCGATCGATCTCCCCGGACACCGCCAACTCACGCACCGCCCTGTCCACCACGGCGGCGAACTGCGGATCGCCCTTGCGGAACATGATCCCGTAGGGATCGTAGGAGAGGAAATCGCCGGTGATCTGGAACTTGCCGCCAGCCCCGCTGCTGCGCAAAAAGCCGTACAGCAGCACATCATCCCCCGCATAGGCATCCGCGCCGCCGTGCTCCAGCACCTTGAACGCATCGGCATGGTCCCGCGCCTTGATGATCTTCAGTTGCAGGTCGAAGCGGGCCGAAAGCCGCTCAATGGCTTCCACATTGGTGGTGCCGCCGGTCGCGACCACGTACTTTCCCTTCAGGTCCTTGAACGACTTGATCGACGATCCCCTTGGCACCATCAGCTTGGTCCCGGCCACGAAGATCACCGGCGAGAACGACACGAGCTTCTGGCGCTCGGCGTTCCGGGTGGTCGAGCCGCACTCCAGGTCGACCTTGCCGGACGTGACCGCGTCGAAACGATTCTCCGAGGTGACCGGCGCCCATTGGATGCTGACCTCGCGGCCCACCTCCGCCGCCGCCGCGTCCACGATCGCGCGGCAGATATCGATGGAATAGCCGACCGGCTTGCCGAGCCTGTCCAGGTACGAAAAGGGCAGGGACGACTCGCGATAGCCGATGGTCAGGGTGCCGCTTTCCTTCGCCTTCTTCAACGTGCCGGCCAGTTCCCCCGCCTGTTGCGCCGACGCCGCGGCGGCGGACAATGCCGCGCACAGCGCAACGGCCGCCCACATCACGATTTGCCGGCACCTGCGGCGGCTGCGCCCGTCGCTCACGCGTGCTCCGTTTGAAATCATTTGATTTGCACTCCTGCAATGATCGTTCGCACAATGCCAGGCACGCCATGCGCGAGGCCGCCAGCGAGGCGCCCGGCGCGCACGCCGGTCAGGCCTGGACCGCGTCCGGCTTGGCGAGCGGGGCGTGCGCATCCGATGCGGTGCTGTCGCCCTCGCCTTCCACATCCGACTCGCCAGCCAGCTGGCCCTCCCACTTCGCCACCACGGCAGCGGCAATCGAGTTGCCCACGGCGTTGGTCGCGGAGCGGCCCATGTCCAGGAACTGGTCGACCCCCATGATCAGCAGCAAGCCCGCTTCCGGAATGCCGAACTGGTTCAGCGTGGCGGCGATCACCACCAGCGATGCGCGCGGCACCCCGGCCATGCCCTTGGACGTCAGCATGAGCAGCAGCAGCATGGTGATCTGGGTACCGATCGGCAGATGGATGTCATAAGCCTGGGCGATGAACAGCACGGCAAACGTGCAGTACATCATGGTGCCGTCGAGGTTGAACGAGTAGCCCATCGGCAGCACGAAGCTGGAGATCTTGCGGTTCACGCCGAACCGGTCCAGCGCGGTGAGCATCTTCGGATAGGCGGCCTCCGAGCTAGCGGTGGAGAACGACAGCAGGAAGGGCTCGCGAATCAGCCGGATCAGCGTGAACACCCGCTTGCCCAGGAAGAAGAACCCGGCCGCCACCAGCAGGCCCCACAGCACCACCAGCCCAAGATAGAAGCTGCCCATGAACTTGGCAAAGGTGAGGAGGATGCCCAGGCCTTGCGTGGTCACGGTGGACGCGAGCGCGGCAAATACGGCTACCGGTGCCATCCACATCACGGCGCCGGTGATCTTGAGCATGGTCTGCGCAAGGTCGTCGATGACGCCGGCCAGCCGCTTGCCCGTCTCCCCCAGCGTCGACAGCGCGGTGCCGAAGAAGATCGAGAACACCACGATCTGCAGGATTTCGTTGTTGGCCATGGACTCGGCCACGGACTTCGGCACCAGGTGCGTAACAAAGTCCTTCAGCGTGAAGGCGTTGGTCTTCAGGTTGGTGGCCGCCCCAACGTCCGGCAGCGGCAGGCCGATGTTGTGGCCCGGCTGCAGGAGGGTGGCGAGTATCAGGCCCAGCGTGAGAGAAATGAACGAAGCCACGATAAACCAGCCGAGTGCCTTCACGCCAACGCGGCCGACGGTACTCGCATCGCCCATGTGCGCAATACCAACCACCAGCGTGGAGAACACCAGCGGCGCGATGATCATCTTGATCAGGCGCAGGAAGACGTCGGTAAAGATCGAGATGTAGCCGGCAATCTCCTTGGCGGTACCGGGATCCGGGAAGGCCTGGTGGCAGCTATAGCCGACGATGACGCCGAGGATCATCGCGATGACGATGTATGTGGTGATTGGGCGCTTCTTTTTCATGACTGCTCCTTGGATTCTTGCGAGCCTGCTTTTCCGAAGCCGCCACCCTCGGACAGGTCCAGGCGATATGGGCCCCCACGAGCCGAAACGGATCGCGTGCTGCTTGTGTTTCAGCGTGTTAGATGGCTAGCGTGCGGCCAGCGACAGCCTGGTTTCGATATGCATGCCTTCCCCTGACTATGAGACTAGGAAACTCATTGAAAACTGCCAACATCGTCGAGCATCCAGCGGCGCGCGGGCGCCACCGCGTGCCGCAGCGCCGTACTCTCCACGTCGAACTCGATCATCCGCGCGCCGGGCAGGAAATGGCTGCATGACTGCCTCCAGATGGCATCCGGCCAGACCATTTCGACAGCACCGTCATACGGGTGGTAGACGGCGCTGTACAACGTCCCGTGGCCGCGCCCGTAGGATGTTTGAAACAGCGGCGGGCGCAGCAGCGCGCGCAGGACAGCCTTGGAATCCTCGGCCTGCCGCACCGCAACAGCCAGCGTCTGCTCCCTGGCTTCTGCCAGGGTCGCGTTGGCGTGCGCCGCCCACTCGACGCCATGCTGCAGGTTGCTGACCGCCTGCTTGCGCACCACCTCGAGCGGGCGGTCGGGCGTGACGAACACCGTTGCCCACTGCGCGCGGCGGTCAAGCAGGCTCACCGTGTAGCTCATATGCACCGGGATGCGCGCGAGCATTTCCACGGCCTGCTCGACGTTCTGCGCGAACTCCAGCACGTAGCGCAAGACCAGCGGAATGCCGAATCCATTACCCACCGCCTTGCGGCCCCCGAACGACAGCGACGCGGCCAGGCCGCTCTCGTTGATGCCGTCGAGCGCGCCCCACAGGCAGTCATTGACCGCCACCACCCGCTGGCCATGCCATCTGGACGCCAGCCAGACACCCTCGAGCAAAGCCGGGGCGAAATCGTAATTGCGTAACAGCGCGGGCGTGGCGCCCGCGGCCTGCTGCCCGTCCACCGGCAGCCACACCGCCTGGGAGCAGCCCGCGATATAGGGCGGGGGGCCCCACATCGACAGGAAGCGCGCCTCCAGGTCGCCGCCGCCGGCCAGCTCGACCAGCCGCTCCCAGGTCGGGACCAGTTCCGGCATATGGTTGCGCAAGGCCTTGCGGCACATCAGGTAGCCGGGCCGCGCGCGGTCACCGTCGCGCAGATACCATTGCCGGTATCCAGGCCAGAATTGCCGGAAGATGTTCTGCCATCGCTGGCCGGGCAAGTCCTCACTGATCGCTTCGAAAGTACAACGCATGAATTCTTGCCCTCTCGTGGTTGGACTTGCGGCCTACAGGATCTTGAAGGCGCCCGGCTGCGGCGCCAGCCCGGCCTGCGCGGCAGCCAGCGGCTTGGCCACGTAGTATTGCTTGATGCCGCGGATCCATTGGTGCGCGCGCTCGTTGAGCTTGAATTCATCGTTCATCGAGCGGCCCCGCGTGATCAGGATGCCGAGATCCGCACCCTCATAACGATAGTCGCCGGGCCCGGTGATACGCAAGAAGAAGGCTTCGTGCTCGCTCTCGATCTCGCGTCGGTTGGAATCGAAGCGGTGGTAGGACACGGCGCCGTCGGACGCCATGCGGTAGATGCCAGATGGCGGTGCATGGGTCACGATGTCCACGTTGTCCTCGGTGGATTTGATGACCAGCTGGGACCAGCCGTCGATGAACGACTTCTCGGCCCAGCGCTCATTGAGCTCGCGCACATTGAGGTCGAACGGCACGCCCGAGAACTCGAGCAGGTGGAACAGGAACAGCGGCGCGTCCGCATAGGCAAAGGCCGCGTGATTGGTCATCGGGCTGGCACCGCAAATGCGTGGATTCAGCTCGCCCAGATATACCTCTCCGGTATCCACGTCGATCAGGAAATCCAGGTCGAAGTAGCCGCGATAGCCCTCTTCCAGCAACTGGTTGCCAAACCGGAAGGCCATGTCGCGCGCCTTCATCCGGACCTCTTCGGAGAACGCCCCGGGGAAGATCTCGTTGCCGCACCAGCCGCCCTTGTAGGGGGTCAGCTCGCGCGCGCCCACCACCTCGGTCAGCAGCGGCCCGACCAGCGTGCCGGACTGCGTGGCGCACGCCTCCAGGGTCGCGCCCCGACAGTTGATGCGCTTCATGATCTTGACTTCGGGGTCGTTGACGATCTCATCCTTGTGCTTGTTGAAGTCGTCAACGCTTGCGATAAAGAAGGTGGTGTGGCCGGAGTCGCCGAACGCGCTCTGCACCACCAGGTCATTGCCCAGGCCATGGTGCTCCGCGATCTGCATCAAGTGCGCGTAGCTGTCGACTTTCTCCAGCGCGTTGGGCACCGAGTGCACGCCGGCCTTGTTGCCGATGCGCACGGTCTCCATCTTGTTGTCGCAGCGGCTGCGCAGCGCGGCCGGCGGGAACCACACGTCAAGCCCGAGTTCGTCGGCGAGCTCCTCGGTCTTTTCGTCGAACATCAGGAAGGTGGCTGCCGGCCTTCCTCCCCGCTGCTCGATCATCTGCACCACATCCTTGTGTTGCAGCAGGTAGTTGTTGATGTCTTCGATCGAGGTGAACTCCTCGTGCGGCAGCGCTTGCGGCACGAAGACGTTAGGATGGCGCCCGTCGAAGCAATCGATGTAGTTGATGTACTTGAAACGGTTAACCCACTGATCGATGCCCAGGAGATTGAAGTTGGTGGCGCTGATGAAGTAGATAGGCTTCTCGTTCCTATGGAACATCACGCGCAGATCTGAGACATTACGGACTTTTTGCATCGCGGCTTTCTCCTGAGGAATTCGGGGCCGGCTGGACGCGGGTTTCCCGCGGCTCCTGGAGATCCAGGTCCGGCATTCTTTTTTTGCTGGCATGGGCTCTGTTGCGAGAAACCGGGCGCCAAGCCCGCTCCCGGCCTCCCGCCTCGCTACTTTTTTAGCGCGGGGCGTTCCGCCTGGGCCGCCGCTGCCACTTCATCGACCGTTGCCGTCGAGACTTCCACGACGGTCGAGACCGAGGCGTTGGCCGCGGCCGCAACCGCTGCCGCCGCCTCGCCGGCTGCCTGGAGCGCCAGTTGCTGGAGCGCTCCGTCGCCGAACACGCGGAAGCCCAGTTCCGGGCGGTAGCCGTGGATCTCCCGCACGTCCAGCGCCTGCATGAACTCGAGAATCTCCGAGCTGATGACCTGCCCCGGCACCAGGATCGGGAAGCCCGGGGGATATGGGATCACGAACAGGGCCGATACCACCTCACGCCCCTTGGAGATGGCCTTGGCCACCTCGGCCATGTTCAGGTACTCGCAATTCTCCTCGTCATAGGACATGAAGAAGGCCTTGCGGATATCGCCGTCCGGCGTTTCGATCTGCCCGCTGTTGCACACGCTGCGGAACGCAAAATGGAAGTGCGAGAAGTCCGGCAGCGGCGGCAGCTCCTTGGTCAGCGACGACACGCGCTTCTCGTGCAGGCGGCGCTCGATCACGCTCATGTCCGCGGTGCGCTCCTCCAGCTCCCTGGCAATCTTGATCAGCACCTCGATCAGGTAGGCCACGGACGAGCGCGTGGTGCCGATATTGGTCATGAACAGCACGGTGTTGCGGGACGTCTTGTTGATCTGGATGCCGTACTTGTCCATCAGGTACTTGTTCTTGAACGTGTCGCCGTCGATGCCGGAGGTGCCGATCGAGAGCGTCAGGCGCGTCGGGTCCAACGCGAACTCATCCACGCGCCATGCGGCTTCCATGTTCGCCCAGCCGGATTCGGGGCTGTAGTAGGCCTCGATGCCCGATGGCCGGTACGCGGTCGGCACCACCCGGGAGACGTTGAGGAACTGGAAGTACTTCTTCAGCAACGGGTGTGTATGGATCCACTCGCGCAGCGTCATGGCCAGTTCCATCTGGCGCTGGACCAGCTCGTAGCCTTCCAGCTCCACCTGGCGGCGGCCGACATCGAGCGAGGCCAGGATCTGGTAGTTCGGCGATGTGGAGGTGTGCGTCATGTACGCCTCGTGGAACGCCTCCTCCGCCTTGTCCTTGAAGTCCTGGTCCCAGACATGGATCATGGAGCCCTGCCGCAGCGAGGTCAGGGTCTTGTGGGTGGACTGGGTCGCATAGACCCGGACCCGCGCGCGGTCCGGATCGGGCATCAGCCGGGTGGCCACGAGCTTGTCCTCGTCGTCCCAGTCAGCGCCGCCGAACGACGCGGTGAAATCCTCGTAGCGCCGCCGATAGTCCGCGCTATCGAGCTCGCGGCGCAGGCGCGATGCGCAGTCCATGCCGGTGCGCTGGCGGTAGGTGGGGTGAAAGCGGGCAAAAGCGAACCAGGCCTCGTCCCACAGGAAGATCAGGTCCGGCTTGATGGCCAGGCACTCCTCCATCACGCGCTTCACGTCATAGACCACGCCATCGAAGGTACAGTTGGTCAGCAGCACCATCTTGACCTTGTGCAGCGTGCCCGCCTGCTTGAAACGCAGCAACGTGCGCTTCATCTGGGCGATGGGGACGGCGCCGTACATCGAGAAATCGTCCAGCGGATAGGAGTCGAGATACGCCACCTTGGCACCCGCCAGGACCATGCCATAGTGGTGCGACTTGTGGCAGTTGCGGTCTACCATCACGATATCGCCCGGCTTGACCAGCGCCTGCACCACGATCTTGTTGGCAGTCGACGTGCCATTGGTCGCGAAGAAGGTGCGGCGCGCACCAAACGCGCGCGCAGCGTACTCCTGCGCGACCTTGATGGGCCCGATGGGATCCAGCAGCGAATCCAGCCCGCCGGAGGTGGCGGAGGTCTCCGCCATAAAGAGATTCAGGCCATAGAACTGCGCCATGTCCTGGATCCAGTGGGAGTTCATGATCGATTTGCCGCGCGCCAGCGGCAAGGCGTGGAACACCCCGGTTGGCTGCTTCGAGTACTCCTTGAGCGCCGTGAAGAACGGCGTCTTGTAACGCTCCGACACGCCCTTCATGATCGACATGTACAGCTCGGTGTGATCCTCCTCCCGGAAGAAGATCCGGTTGAAGACCTCGCCCAGCCGCGACGCGATCTCCTCGGCCTTCACATCCGTGACCAGGTACAGATCCAGTTCGGGACGCAGTTCCGCAATCTTCTGACCCAACAAGGGGCCGCGCTCGGACTCCGGCTGCTCCTCGATGCCCTCGTCCAGCCCTTCCAGGAACTTGCGCAGCAGGTCCAGTTCGTATTCCGATTTGAACGGAAAGCCATGCCGGATCACGCAAGCCTGCAGGTTGAAGTTGAAGAGCGTGGCGATCAGCGCGTCCTCGAAGCTTGGCACCACCACCACGTCCCAGACGAAGGGGTCATCCACCCGCTGCTTGCGCTGGACGCGCCGGCGCAGGGCCTCTTCGTCCTCGCGCGTCATGTCGTCGACGATCAGGACTTCGAAGTACGGTCGTGCTATTTGCGCCTGCATCTCCTCTTCCGTCTCGATCTCCGACGGCTCTTCGGATTCCGCATCCAGCGACAGCTTCTTGTGGCGGTAGGTATCGCTGGCCAGCATGCGGTTGATACGGTGCACGGCGATATTCAGCCGGCCCAGATCGCCAGCCTCGAACCACGCCGTCAGCTCCTCGAACAAGCGGTGCCCGGGAAACGCCCAGAACCGCTCGATCGGCTCGAGCATGGCCAGCGTCTCCTTTACCCGGGCGTGGCGCTCGACGAATTCCTTGCACTCCCGCGCGAGATTGACCAGGCGGCCCAGGTCATCAGTCAGATTCATCCAGCCATCCGCGCGCATTTCCCAAACGCTGCGGTAACGGTTTAGGGAAATGTTCTGCCCGGTCTTTGCTTTTCGTGCCGTGCTGCGTGCCATGTTATTCCTCTGCTAACTAGATAATCTCAACGCGCGGATCAGCAGCTGCGAATCCGTTGAATCGAACGACCGTTTTATTCCTGGTTTTATATTTACCCGTCGATATCCATTAACCGGATCAATAACAACCCAGAAGGCAAGCGCTACCCATTGGGCCAGCGATCACGCTTTCCCCCGGATATTTGAATACGGTTTTTTTCCCGCCACGCCGGGAAGGCATGGCGGCCTGCCGGGGCTTTCCCCCTGCGGCTACTCGCCCGCCGGCCCGGTCACTTCCGGCTGTGCGTCTTCCAGGACACCCGGCTTCACCAGCTTTCCGAGCGAATGGAGATAGGCATCGGCACCGCTGTTGCGCTGGTAGACCGGGAACTCCACCTCCCGGTCGCGGAAACTCTTCAGCGGCTGGCCAAGCCCACGCAAGCCACGCTCGCGCTCGCGCCGGACCTTCTCGAAATCGATCTCGACGGGAATGATCTCAGCGGTGCCCGAGCCGGCTTCGTGCAGCACATAGCCAGCAGGATCCACCACGATGGAGCGGCCCACGCCACCATCGCCGACCCCATTGATATCGAAGAAGTAGACCTGGTTGGTTGCGGCCGATGCCCGCACGATCGACAGTTCGATATCGCGGTCGATGGTGTCCGTCATGGTCGGGTGCAGGATGACTTCCGCGCCCATCGCCACCAGTGTCCGGGTGGTCTCCGGGAACCACATGTCATAGCAGATCGAGATACCAAAGCGCCCCGCGTGCGGCACGTCGAACACCACGAACTCGCTGCCCGCGGCAATGCCTTGCTCGTAGGGCCGAAAGGGAAACAGCTTGCGGAAACGGGCGACCACGTTCCCGGCCGGATCGATCACCGGCGAGGTGTTGTAGATTGCACCATCACGGCGCTCGAACAGGGATCCCGGTATCAGCCACAAGCCGTACTTGGCGGCCATCTCGCACAGGCGGGCCTCGGCCGCGCCCGGCATTTCCTCGGCCTTGGCCGGGCTCGGGCCGAAGGCCGCCAGTTCGGAGAACAGCACCATGTCGACCCAGGGAAAGCGATGCCTGACATGCGCCAGGTAGCGATGCATCTGCGTGATGTTCTCTTCGAATGCCGACACCGGCATCTGGATACCTGCTACTGCAAAACGCTTCATTGAATGCCTCAAGAAATACAACATATCAGCGATTAACCACGCACCGACATGGGGATATCCGCCATCACCTTTTAAACCGTCCAGGCAATGATTTAAGTGCCCGCTCAATTGCAGGTCTTTCGCAGGTCTTTCCTGTTTTTTGGATTCACGGCGGCGGTTCGTTACTTGTTTTAAATGGTTATGTGGTAATGCCGCGACATGATGGGATCTACTCTACAAGCCTGTTGGCTCCACTGTATAGTGCCGGTACAAATTTTCAGATGGAGCCAAGAATTGAGAGAGACGCCGCTGACCGATTGGCTTCTCGCGCGCAGTCATTGGAGCCAGCCCGAAAGATCCGGCGCTCCGCTGAACAGGCAGTTGTTTGACGACATCCGCGAGGCCATCCTCGCCGGCCAGCTATCCCCGGGCACACGGTTGCCACCCACGCGCGAACTTGCCCGGGAACTGAGCATTGCCCGCAACACGGTTTTGTATGCCTATGAACGGCTCACCGACGAAGGCTACACGCACACACATGGCGGCAGTGGCACCTATGTTGGCGATACCGCCCCTGATCCTGCCCTGCTCGCCCGCATGGTGGACCCGAGCCAGGCCAGCGAACCCACGCCGCTCCCTGGCAATGCATCCAGGCTCTCCCAGCGCGCGCGCGAGCTGCTTGCCAGCGTTGGCGCATCTGACCTGCAAGTGGGTGCGTTCGTGCCCGGCATTCCGGATGTCAGCCAGTTCCCGCGCGGCGTGTGGCAGCGCCTGATCACCAAGGTCTGGAAGACCGCCAGCCAGGAGCAGCTGGGCTATGGCAGCCGGCATGGCTATCCGCCGCTCAAGCGTGCGTTGACGGAGTATCTGTCGCTCGCCCGGGGCGTGGATTGTTCCCCGGAACAGATCATCGTGACGCAGGGCAGCCACCAGGCCATCGATCTTTGCGCCCGGCTGCTCGCGGACCCCGGCGAACTGGTCTGGGTCGAGGACCCATGCTATTGGGGCGCGCGTAGTGTCTTTCGCTCGGCGGGCCTGCAGATGGAGGCCATCCCCGTGGACGAGCACGGGATCCAGCCACCAATTGCGCCGGAAACCGCGCCAAGGCTGATGTTCGTCACGCCCTCTCATCAATACCCTAGCGGCGTGGTGATGAGCCTTGCGCGGCGCCGCCTGCTGACGGAGCTGGCGCATCGCCACAATGCGTGGATCATCGAAGACGACTACGACAGCGAGTTCCGCTACCAGGGCGCGCCTTTGCCGTCGCTGCAAGGACTGGACCCGCATCGCAACACCATTTACGTCGGCAGCTTCTCGAAGGTGCTCTATCCCGGCTTGCGGCTCGCCTTCCTGATCGTGCCGCCGGAGCTGGTCGACGCCTTCTCGGTGGCGCAATCCGAGCTCCATCGTGGCGGGCAACTATCGGTGCAGGCGGCGCTGGCGGAGTTTATTTCCGATGGCCATTACGCGGCGCACGTACGGCGCATGCGCAAGATCTATGGCGAGCGCCAGGCGCTGCTGATTGATGAATTGCAGCGTCAGCTCGGCGACGAGGTGGCAATCGTCGGTACGGACACCGGGCTGCATTTGAGCGTCATTCTCCGGCACGCCAACGACCAGCTGGTATCGCGTTGCGCCCTGGCGCAAGGCATCGTGGCGCGCCCGCTGTCGTCCTATTTCGCCACGCCCGAGCGCTCGCAGAACGGCCTGGTCCTGGGCTACGGCGGCGTACGGGATGACGAGATCCGGCCGGCGGTGGCCAGGCTGGCTTTGGCCATCGATGTGCTGAAGAACGCCTGATCCGCGCAAGCTGCTGATTTCCTCCTGACGGCCCGACACTAGACCACGATCTCCCCGGACATCTGCGGCCTGCGCACCAATAGCTCTGCGAGCTTTTTCAACGCAGCGGCGAGATGGGCACGCGTTTCGACCCCACCCAACGAGATGCGGATCGCATTAGGCGGCGTGGGGCCGGAATAGAACGCATCGGAAGCGGTGACGCGCAGATCCTCGGCGCGCGCGGCCTGCGTCAGCGCCAGCGAAGTCCAGTAGCTCGGCAACGTATGCCAGACGTGTATGCCGCTGGGCGGCGCCTGGTCCGCGCTTGCGAGCAACTGCCGCGCAAGCTCGCGCCGCGCAAACGCTTCCGTGCGGATCCCGGCCAGCAGCTGGGCGGCGGAGCCTTCGTGAATCCACTGAGTGGCCAGGGCCGTCGACAGCGGTGTCGACATCAGCGCGAAGGAGCGCAGCGCGGCCAGCACGCCGGCCCGGCTGCGCGCTTCGGGCAGGCGGATGTAGGCGGTGCGCAGCCCCGGGCTCAGGCATTTCGACAGCGTGGCAACGTAGTAGACCTGGCCCGGCGCAAAGTGGGCCACGGGCGGCGGCATATTGATGCCGAGGAGCCAGTAGGGATCGTCCTCGATGATCCAGGCGCCGCCCTTCTGCGCGGCCAGCGCGACATCGCGGCGCCGGTGCGCGGGCATGGTCCGCGTGGTCGGGTTCTGGATGGTCGGGTTGAGGTAGATCGCGCGAGCGCCATGCTCGCGGCACGCTTGCTCCAGCGCATCGGGCCGCATCCCTTCGTCATCGGTGGCCACCGTCACCACGCGGCGCCCGAGCTGTTCGGCCGCCGCGCGCAAACCGGGATAGATCAGCGGCTCCGCAAGGATCGCCTCGCCTGGCTGCGTGAGCGTGAGGATCAGCGCCGCCAGCGCGGCCTGGGCGCCGGGGCAGGCAATCAACTGCTGCGGGCTGACCGACTCCAGCACCGGCTTCAGCCACATGGCGCCGGCGGCCCGGTCCGCCCTGCTGCCGCCACCAAGCTGGTAGGTCATGAGCAGGTGCGCATCGGAGCGCAGCAGCACCTGTGACAACCCTCGCTGCAGCAGGTCATGGAAGTCCACCCCAGCGGGAGGCGGCGGCACGTTCATGCTCAGGTCGACCATCTGCGCCAGTTCGACCTTTGGCGGGGCGACGAACGTGCCCAGCGCCCCGCGTGCCTCGATCAGGTTGCGCCGCTTGGCCTCGGTGAACGCCCGCGTCACCGTGGTGAGATCCACCCCGAGCTGCCTGGCCAGCTCGCGCTGCGGCGGCAGGCGGTCGCCCGGGTTCAGGCGCCCTTCTCCCACCGCGCGCTCGATGAAGCCAACGATCTGCTGGTAGCGCGCGCCCTCGCCGCGCACGAAGGCGGCGGCCCAGTCGGGTCCGTCGCCCTCATCTTGTATGGATTTATTCTGATGCATTTTGCTTGATGTATGGGCTTTGTCTTACATTATCATGCGCCGCAGCATCACACAAATCCATACATTTAACGCTTTGTATGCGTTTCCCGCCAGTCCGGCGGAATCCCCTCTCTCGCGATGGTTTCCAGCGTGCCGTGGCAGGCAGTCTCGACGCGTGCGCCGGTTATGTGATGCATAACTGAGGTGTGTCTTATGCGTAACTCAATTGCCGGCGCAAGCGCTGCTGTCCGGCGAGAATCCAGCGACTGGCTGAATGCGTGCAAGGGAGGGCTCCGCCATGCGGGGCTGTTCCTCGGTGGGGCAGCGATGCTCCTTCTCAGTGGCTGCCAGCTGGAGCTGCTATCCCCGAAGGGCGACATCGGGCACCAGGAAAAGACGCTGATCCTGGTCTCGCTGTTCATCATGCTGCTGGTCGTGGTGCCGGTCATTTTCCTGACGCTGTACTTCGGCTGGCGCTATCGCGCCTCCAACACCAAGGCAACGTATGCGCCCAAGTGGGCGCACTCCACCCGCATCGAGGTGGTCATCTGGACCATCCCGTGCGTGATCGTGGCCGGCCTGGCGGTGCTGATCTGGAACACCACCCATTCGCTGGATCCCTACAAACCGCTTGAGTCGAAGGTCAAGCCGATCCGCGTCGAAGCCGTGGCGCTGAACTGGAAATGGTTGTTCATCTACCCGGACTACGGCATCGCCTCGGTCAACCGGCTGCCTATACCCGTCGATACGCCGATCAATTTCAGCATCACCGCGGAATCGATGATGAACTCCCTGTTCATCCCGCAGCTCGGCAGCATGGTCTATGCCATGGCCGGCATGGAGACCAAGCTGCACCTGATCGCCGACACGCCGGGCACCTACGCGGGGCTGTCCGCGGCCTATAGCGGCCCCGGCTTCTCCGACATGCATTTCGACACCGTGGCCACCTCGCGCGAGGCATTCGACGCGTGGGTACGGCAGGCCAGGCGGTCGCTGCTGACGCTGGACGAGAAGGCCTACAAGACGCTGGAGCTGCCGAGCACCAAGGAGCCGGCGACGGTCTACGCGGGCGTTGCGCCCGGCCTGTTCCAGAACATCGTCAACAAGTACATGCATAGCGATATGCGCGCCAATATGCGTGGCGATGTGCGTGGCGACGTTTGCACAGCCCAAAGCCCCCCACTGGCTGCCAACTGATGAAGCCAATGAATCCGCAATACATGCAATACATGCACTGCATGCAACACACGCAACGCCACCGCGCCGCGGCCACGGAGCACTGATCCATGTTCGGCAAATTAAACCTCGAGGCGATTCCGTACCATGAGCCCATCATCATGGGTACGCTGGTCGCCGTCATTCTGGGCGGCATCGCGCTGCTCGGCGCCGTGACCTACTTCGGCAAATGGAAGTACCTGTGGACCGAGTGGATCTGCTCGGTCGACCACAAGCGCATCGGCGTGATGTACATCATCATGGCGCTGGTCATGCTGCTGCGCGGCTTTGCCGACGCCATCATGATGCGCGTGCAGCAGGCGATCGCTGTCGGCGATGCGGCCGGCTACCTGCCCCCGCACCACTACGACCAGATCTTCACCGCCCACGGCGTGATCATGATCTTCTTCGTGGCGACGCCGTTCATCCTCGGCTTGATGAACGTCATCGTGCCACTGCAGATCGGCGCGCGCGACGTAGCCTATCCGTTCGTCAACTCACTCAGCTTCTGGCTGGCGGCAGCGGGCGCGGTGCTGGTGATGATGTCGATGTTCGTCGGCGACTTTGCCGCCACGGGATGGGTGGCCTATCCACCGCTGTCCGAGCTGGGATACAGCCCGACGGTGGGGGTGGACTACTACATATGGTCACTACAGATATCGGGCTTGGGGACCACGCTCACCGGGATCAACTTCATCGTCACCATCCTGCGCATGCGTGCCCCGGGCCTGACGCTGATGAAGATGCCGGTGTTCACCTGGACCGCGCTGATCACCAACATCCTGATCGTTGCCGTGTTCCCGGTGCTGACCGCCACGCTCGCGCTGCTCACCGCCGACCGCTATCTGGGCATGCATTTCTTTACCAATGAGCTTGGCGGCAACGCCATGATGTACGTCAACCTGATCTGGGTCTGGGGCCACCCCGAGGTCTACATCCTGATCCTGCCGTGCTTCGGGGCCTTCTCCGAGATCATCTCCACGTTCTCCGGCAAGCCGCTGTTCGGCTACAAGTCGATGGTGTACGCCACCTCGTCCATCGGCATCCTGTCGTTCTTCGTCTGGCTGCATCACTTCTTCACGATGGGCTCGGGCGCGAACGTCAATGCCTTCTTCGGGATCATGACGACCATCATCTCGATCCCGACCGGGGTGAAGCTGTTCAACTGGCTGTTCACGATGTACCGCGGCCGCATCCGCTACCACTCCTCCACGCTGTGGACGATCGGCTTCATGGTGACCTTTGCCGTGGGCGGCATGACCGGCGTGCTGCTGGCCGTGCCCGGCGCGGACTTCTTGCTGCACAACAGCCTGTTCCTGGTCGCGCACTTCCACAACGTGATCATCGGCGGCGTCATCTTCGGCTGCCTGGCCGCGATGAGCTTCTGGTTCCCCAAGGTGTTCGGCTTCACCCTGAACGAGCGCTGGGGCAAGATCTCGTTCTGGTGCTGGCTGGTGGGCTTTTACCTGGCCTTCATGCCGCTCTACGTGCTCGGCTTCAAGGGCATGACCCGCCGGATGAACCACTACACGCACGCAGACTGGCAGCCCTACCTGATCGTGGCGCTGTGCGGTGCCGTGATCATCGGCGCGGGCATCGTCGCCCTGCTCGTCCAGCTGGCCGTGAGCGTGCGCGACCGCAAGCACAACCCCGACCTCACTGGCGACCCGTGGGATGGCCGCAGCCTGGAGTGGGCCACGGCCTCGCCGGCGCCCTTCTACAACTTCGCCCATGTGCCGCACATCACCTCGCTGGAGCAGCACTGGGATGACAAGGAGGCCGGGCGCGCCTACGTGCGGCCAAGCCACTACGAGGACATCCACATGCCAAGGAACACCAGCGCGGGGGTGATCGTCTCCGCGTTCGGCCTGGTGCTGTGCTTCGCCCTGGTCTGGCACATGTGGGCGGTGGCGGCCCTGGGCCTGCTGGGCGTGATCGGCACCTTCATCGCACGGACCTACAACCGCGACGTGGACTACTACGTCCCGGCGGCTGAAGTCGAACGCATCGAAAACGCGCGCTATGCGCAGCTACGCAAGGCGGCTTGACCCATGAGCTACACAGTCATTCACAACACGCACGAGCACGTGGCGCACGACGACGGCTCCAAGACCACGCTGGGGTTCTGGATCTACCTGATGAGCGACTGCCTGATCTTCGCCGTGCTGTTCGCTACCTTCGGGGTGCTCGCCGGCAATACGGCAGGCGGCCCGGGCGGCCGCGACCTGTTCGAGCTGCCATTCGTGCTCGGCGAAACCATGCTGCTGCTGGTCAGCAGCTTCACCTTCGGCGTGGCCATGCTGAACATGCAGCCCGGGCGGGAGCGCCAGGTCATCCAGTGGCTGGGCGTCACGTTCTTGCTCGGCGCGGCCTTCATCGCCATGGAGCTGTATGAGTTCGCCGAGCTGCTGCATGCCGGCGCGGGGCCGGGCGTCAGCGCGTTCCTGTCTGCCTACTTCTCCCTGGTGGGCACCCACGGCCTGCATGTGAGTTGCGGCCTGCTGTGGATCCTGGTCATGATGCACCAGGTCAAGCGCTTCGGGCTGGATGGCGTGACCCGGCGCCGCCTGGCCTGCCTGAGCCTGTTCTGGCACTTCCTGGACCTGATCTGGATCTGCGTGTTCACCTTTGTCTATCTGCGAGAGTTTGTATGAAGACCGCCCACCTCCCCACAGGATCCGCTGCGCACGCCGCGCATGGCAGCATGAAAGGCTATGTGATCGGCTTTGCGCTGTCGCTGGCGCTCACCCTCGCGTCTTTCGGCGCGGTGATGGGAGGGTTCGTGCCGAAGGGCATGGGCCTTGCGGCCATCGTGCTGCTGTGCGTTGCGCAGCTGGTGGTGCAGCTGGTGTTCTTCCTGCATATCGGCACGTCTGCGGACCAGCGCATGAACACCGCGATTTTCGTCTGCACCGGGCTGCTGATCGCCATCATCGTGGCAGGCTCGCTATGGGTCATGCATAACGCCAACGTCAACATGATGCCGATGGATATGTCGCCGGAACGCGCGCGTTTGCGCGACTAGGACCACGGCGCGGCCGGATCTCGCGTTATGCGGATCCGTGGTTTGATCCCCTCCCGCTTCGTGGGCTTCGTGGGCTTCGTGGGCTTCGTGGGCTTCGTGGGAGAGGGGAGCAACCCAGCGGTGAATCCACACTCACTGAAGCCTGGCGACCCCGGAAAGCTAGATAAGCAGACCGCCGGCGGCCGCCGCGCTCCTGGCCGCGGGCCAGTGACGGGCATTTTGAAACCGCGTAGTCCGGTCGCCGAGCATGCTGGCGCCCCCCTCCCAATAGACCCAGCTCCGGCCTCTTCTAAGGCGGTCCAGATAGGCGTCTTCAAATCCGGCTGGCACGCGATGGGCGAGTGAGGCCAGCGCGCTTTCGTCGACGCCAAGCGCACCAGCAAGCCTGAACTTCCCCCCAGACAGGCCATCCGCGATTCTCAGGTCCAGGTAAGGCACGAATAGTCCGGTGCGGCGCAGCGCCGCCGGCATCGCGGTGGTCCATACCTGGATGCCAGCACGCAATGCACCGAGCGCGAGCGAGAACGCCCGCTCGTTCCTGGCCATCAGCACACGCCCGCTAAGCATGCCATCCACCAGTTCCTTGCCTGCGCCAGTGAATGCCAGCGGTGCAAGCGAGGCGCGGTCGGGATGGCCTTCGCTCAGAAGCGCAAGGCAAGCCGCGAGGCCGCTGGCGCTCTGCTCACCATGACTTAAAACCGGACAACGCGGATCGGATTCGGAAAGCAAAACCAGCACATCGGCGGCGTGGCGCGGCGACGCCAGCACGATACGGTCATAGGCGAGACCGGCGTCTCGCATGCACAGTTCAAGCGCGGTGCAGGCCGGACATCCGGCCAATACAAATAACTGGTACTTCATGGCTGCGGCGATTTCCCCTGGCGTCGACAATGACGCGCGTCCAGGGGATGTTGCCGCACCGCAGCAATGCAGAACAGGAGCAGAAGTACACTATTTGGAACGGAGCAGGCTCGAATTTCACCGAGGCTTTATCCGGGCACCCGCAGCGCGGCATTCAGCTGGTCAACGACCTCCGCCCAGTCAGCATCTTCCAGGATTTCCTCCCGCAGCAACGTGGCCTGCGCGGGCGTCCAGAAGGGGGCGTCGGCAAGCACGACGTCGGGGGCCAGGGGAGAATGCGCGGCCAGGAATTCACGGATGCCCTTTTCGTCGGCAGGCAGGCCCAGTTGCGCAAACAGCTCGGAAAAATGGTGGAAGGCATTGTCCATGGCGAGCGAACCTCCTGCGGTGAAATGCATCACTGTTTAAATCACTGTTTGATCCTGCACGCTGAGAGGGATTCAGCCCCGCGCAATCCGCTTGGCCATGCTCCAGCGATGCACCTCCGAGGGACCATCGTAGATCCGGAAGGCGCGCATGTCGCGGAAGATGCGCGCGACGATGGTTTCATCCGTCACCCCGCTGCCGCCAAGCACCTGCACGGAACGATCCACCACCCGCCACAAGGCCTCCGAGCAGTGCACCTTGGCCAGGCTGGACTCATCGCGCCCCTTCTCGCCCTGGTCCAGCACCCAGGCGCAGTGCCAGATGGTCAGGCGCGCGGTGTGCATGTCCATCTCGTTGTCGGCCAGCATGAACCCCACGCCCTCATGCTCCACCAAGGTCCGGCCAAACGCGCGGCGTTGCCGCGCATAGTTGACCGCGATGTCGTGCGCGCGCCGGGCCGCCCCGAGCCAGCGCATGCAGTGCGTCAGCCGCGCCGGGGCCAGGCGCAGTTGCGCGTAGCGGAATCCTTCGCCGAGCTTGCCGAGCACGTCGCTCGCCGGGACTCGCAGGCCATCGAAGCGCACCACGGCATGCCCGCCCGTGAAGCACGTATCGAGCGCATCCATCTGCCGCTCGATCGCGACACCGGCCTGGTTCATGTCAGCGAGGAACATGGTGGCCGAGCCGTCTTCCATCCGCGCCATGATGATGGCGAAGGTGGCGCCGGTGGCGCCCGTGATAAACCACTTCCGGCCAGTGATCACGAAATGATCGCCATCGCGCACCGCCGTGGTTTGCAGCATCGACGGATCGGCTCCCGCGCCTGGCGCCGGCTCGGTCATGCAAAAGCACGAGCGCGTGTGCCCGTCGATCAGGGGCTGCAGCCAGCGCGCCTTCTGCTCCGGCGTGGCGACCAGTTCCATCAGGTGGATGTTGCCTTCGTCCGGCGCATGGATGTTCATCGCGACCGGCCCCAGCGGCGAGTAGCCCGCCTCTTCAAAGACGATGGCCTTGTCCCGGTGCGAAAGCCCGAGGCCTCCGGCCTCCGTGCTGGCGTGGGGTGTCAGCAAGCCCGCTGCCCTTGCCTTTTCCACCAGGTCCGCGCGCAGGTCCTCGGTTGGGCCATGCGGCGTTTGCCGGGGATCGCGCTCCATCGGCATGACCTGGTCAGCAATGAACTGGCGGGTACGCTCCTGCAAATCCCGTTGAACGGAAGTCAGACTGAAGTCCATTGGCTTGCCTCGTGTTGGTTCGTGGTGGTTCGTGTTCTGGTTGGGCCGATGCGGCCACTGGTAGAAATTCTAGTGCAGGATTATCCGCACGCCACCTGGCGCCCGAGTTGCGTATCGTGCACTGCGCAACGGCACGCCATGCCTTCTGTATAATTCGACTTCTTTCAGGCAAACCTTCCGCTTCAAGCGGCTTGCCATCAAGCGGCTTGCCAATCACGCGGCATCGCCTCGGGCGCTCCGATCGATTCCCATCTTGATCGCCAGCGCGGCCGTCCAACACCCTGATCGTCGACCCCGGTCACCCGCCGTCTGGCGAAGCATGGCAATCCACGCGAACCTGTTCGATTGCCTGCCCGGCTAGCCGATCAGCAAAGTTCTTGTCCTATGAGCAAACTCCCCAAGCTCGCGCTGAGCCTTGTGCTGGTTGCGCTATTGCAGCTGATCCCCACAGCGCTCCCGAATGCAGCAACGGCAGTGGCAGCCACAGCCGCCGACACCACCTCGAATGCGGACGCGCCTGCCGCCAAGCCGCTGTCGCACGCGGATGCCGTGGCCGAGCTGAAACGGCTCCAGACCGAACAGGACCGCATCAAGCAGCTGGCGTCGTCGCCCACCAGCGGCACGCAGCTCGAAGGGCTGGATGACGCCATCCACCAGCTGGCAAGCGACGTCGACAAGCTGACCGCGGCGCTCACGCCCCAGCGCGCGCAGTTGCAGGCACAACTCGACGTGCTCGGGCCGCCACCCGCCGCGGGCACCACGCCCGAGGCGGCTGCAGTCGCACAGCAGCGGGCAGACCTGAATGCGCGCAAGGCCCAACTGGACAGCGGACTCAAGCAGGCCGCCGAGGTCAAGGGCAATGTCACCAACCTGACCGAGCAGATCGCCAAGCTGCAGCGCAGCCGCTTGAAGAACCAGCTCGCGCTGCAGTCGGCCGGCATCCTTAGCAAGCAATTCTGGGAACCGTTGTTCGCGCCAAGCCCGGAGGACCAGCAGCGGCTGAGCGCTTTCAAGGGACAAGTCACGCCGTTGTGGGACCTGGCCTGGCAGCCCGGGCGGCAAGCGATTACCGCGCTACTCCTGCTACTTGCGATCGGCGTCTGGACCATCGGCCGACGGTTGATCGAGCGGGCACTGGCGTGGTTCTGCCTGACACGCTTGCCCGAAAGCCGGCTGCGGCGCAGCGCGCTCGCGCTGGCGACTGTGCTCGCGACGGTTGCTGCGACCGCCATCGCGGTACAGCTCGTGTGTATCGCGTTCGCCCCGCACTACGAGCTGCCGGGGCAGGTGCAAGACCTGATCAGCGAGCTCGGCAAGCTAGCATTGACGAGCGCGCTGATCGCGGGCCTGGGACGGGCATTGCTGTGCACGCGCCATCCCTCATGGCGCCTGCCGGCGCTCGCCGACAAGGTCGCGCTGGCGATGCGTCCTTTCCCGACCGCCCTCGCGGGCCTGCTACTGATTGCCGGCACGCTCGAGCAACTCAACCGGACCGCGGATACGAGCCTGCAGGTGACCTTGCTAGGCCGCGGCCTGGTGTCGCTTGTGGTGGTGCTGACAATCGGCGCAGCGCTGCTGCGCGCCAACCGCGTGCGCACGATGCTAGCCGCGGCGGGCGAGCGGCCTGAAGCGCGCTCCACCTTCGCCGGCCTGATTCACGCTGGCGTGACGGTGACGGTCGTCGCCTCATTGCTGGCGCTGCTGATCGGCTATATCACGTTCGCGCGCTTCCTGACCTATGAGCTCGTGTGGATCGACATCGTCCTGTGCAGCTTGTACCTGTTGACGCAACTGACCCGCGACGTCTGCGAAAGCGTGTTCAGCGCGCACCATCCAAGCGGCAAGGTCATCAAGCAATTGTTCGGCCTCGGGGACAGCCATCTCGAGCAAGCGTCGACGGTGCTGTCGGGGATCGGCACCAGCCTGCTGCTCCTGGTGGCGGTCATTGCGCTGCTGACCGGCGGCTTCGGCACCACGCCGAGCGACCTGCTCAACAGCCTGCTGACGATGCTCGGCGGGGAGCGGCTGCGCAGCCTCAACATCATGCCCGACCGCATCCTGAACGCTGTCATCGCGTTGTCGGTCGGCATCTACCTGCTGCGCTCGGTGCGGCGCTGGCTGGATGCGGAACTCCTGCCGAAGGTCTGCATGGAAGCGGGCCTGCGCGCCTCGCTCGTGACGCTGTTCAGCAACATCGGCTACGTGCTGATCGTGTTGCTGACGCTATCGCTGCTGGGCGTCAGATGGGAAAACCTGGCCTGGATCGTCAGCGCGCTGTCCGTCGGCATTGGCTTCGGCCTGCAGGAGATCGTCAAGAACTTCGTGTCGGGGCTCATCCTGCTGACCGAGCGCCCGGTGAAGGTCGGCGACATGGTGAGCATCGGCGGCGTGGAAGGCGACATCAAGCGCATCAACGTGCGCGCGACGGAGATCCTGCTGGGCGACCGCTCCACCGTGATCGTGCCTAACTCGCAGCTGATCTCGCAGAACCTGCGCAACGTGACGATGAGCAACAGCACGCAAGGCGTCGCGACGCTGCTGCTCACCTTCCCGTTGAACATCGATCCCGAACAGGTGCGCGAACTGCTGCTCGACTCCTATCGGGAGAATGAGGCGATTCTCGACAAGCCCGCGCCATCCGTCACGTTCAGCCAGCTGGCGCCGAACGGGATCACGCTTAGCGTGACGGGCTACGTAGGCAGCCCGCGGATCGCCACCGCGACCAAGAGCGACCTGCTGTTCGAGATCCTGAAGCGGCTGCGCGCGGCCGATATCTCGCTGTCGGTCCCGCAGACGTTGCGGGTGGAGAATATGGCCGCGCTCGGCGTGTAACGCGTTGGCTGGCTTCAGGCCCGATTGCCGGCCCTTGCCAGTCCCTGGCAGCCTGTCAAGGACTAACCAGCGCCACCCTATCCTGCACGCCATGCACGCGCTTGGCGCCCATGGCTTGCTGCACGACATCGCCGATCATGTCGGCGGTGACCGCCGACAGCGTCCACCCCAGGTGGCCGTGGCCGGTGTTGTAGAACACGCAGGACGCACGGCCCCGGCCCACGCGCGGCAGCATGGTAGGCATCATCGGCCGCAGGCCGGCCCAAGGCACCACGCTACGCGTGCTGACACCGGGGAAGCACTGGTTGACCCACTCCACCAGTGGACGGATGCGGTCGGCGCGAATGTCGCGGTTGTAGCCGTTGAACTCCGCCGTGCCCGCCACGCGGAAGCGGTCGACGCCCAGGCGGCTGGTGACCAGCTTGGTCTCATCGTCGAGCAGGCTGACGACGGGCGCGGCAGCCTGGCTTTGCGCGTCGTTCAGGTTGACCGTGATCGAATAGCCCTTGACCGGATAGATGTTGACGCGATCGCCAAGGCTGGCGGCCAGCGCCCGGCTGGCGGTGCCGGCACAGACCACCACGCCGTCGAACACGCGCGATTCGGTCTGCTGGCCGTCGCTGCTGACGATGGCGACCTGCCGGCCATCAGTGCTGACCGACTGGACATCCTGGTTGTACAGGCATCGCACGCCCAGGCGGTCGATCGCCGCGGCCATGCCGCTGGTGAACTTGTGGATGTCGCCGGTGGAATCGCTCTGGGTGAAATAGCCACCGTAGTACTCGCCGGCCAGGGTCGGCTCGATGGCGCGCATCTCTTCCGGTGTGACGGCATGGCGCGCAAGGCCGCCCTCGGCCAGCAGCTTCGATACCCTGCCAGCGTGGTCGAAGCCCGCCTTGTCGCGATAGATGTGGAGGATGCCCTCCTTCTTCAGGTCGAAATCGATGCCCTCGGCCGCGGCCCAGGCGAACAGGTGGTCGCGCGCGGCAATCGCCAGGCGCGTCGTTTCCACGGTGTTCTTGCGGTATTGGGGAATGGCGGCGATGAACTCGGCGAACCAGGACAGCTTGTGCCAGCTCGGGCGCGGGTTGACCAGCAGCGGCGCATCGCTCTTGAGCATCCACTTGATGCCCTTGAGGATGGTGGACCAGTGGGTCCAGACTTCGGCGTTGGAGGCGGAAAGCTGGCCGCCATTGGCGAACGAGGTTTCCATGGCGGCATAGCGGTGTTTTTCGAGCAGGGTGACCGAGAAACCGCGCTTGGCGAGTGCGTAGGCAGTGGTCACGCCAGTGATGCCACCACCGATAACGGCAATTGTTCTCATCTCTTTGGTTCCAGGACGTCGAGTGGGAGCCTCTTGCGCGACATGCGCGAAAGACGCCCCCTCTGTCCTTGACCTGAGAGATTCACGATGCGCCACTTTGGGGTGGCGCGGATCGCTTGCTCCTTCGGTACCGCCGGCTGACGAGCGCCGGGGTTCTTCAGAGTTCAAACGTGATATCGGTCCTTTTGCCTGAGAGTTTCCGGGGCGGTTGCTCCTTCGGCGCTGCCTGGCAGCATGGCCAGGCGGTCTCTCCCGATATCAACTTTGCGTCGCGGCCGTTGGATGCCTGCCTGCTTTACCAAGCGAGTCTCCGGCGGCGCGATGCAGAACTTTAGCATTAGTCATGTCCGCGTGAGGAACTTTTTATTGCCCGCTCAAGGAGAACCTGTCAGGCGGCCGAGATGCCAGGTCCGAACAGGGCGTTGATAACAGGGCGTTGATATTAGCGGCCTTTGGCATCGGGGACTCCGGTCTGGTCGACAGTGCCGCCCCCGGTGCCTTTGCGCGGCCCTCCCGTGCAGCCCGTCGGGTTCGGCCTTCCCTGCGCTCTCCGACGCCGGCTTCACGACGCAGTCAGACGCCTCTGAAACACGTGGATCCCCCTAATATTCAAAGTACAAGTTACGAGAAGGCATTTCCTACAAAGCGAGCCGCGCAAGCCGTACCCTTGTCGAGGCACCGCGCATGATCTGCTGGCCCGACGCGCGTCCGGCGCGCCCGCCAGCAAGATCTTGGGCTTGCTGGCAAGCTAGCACAAACGAGGAATCCGACCTTCTCAACCACGAAGGGGCCCGAATGAAACTCACGATCACCCTTGAGTTCACCCCGGCTGCACAGGCCGCAGCCAGAGACATCGACCTGGACCTGACACCGCACACCGGCGCGCTAACGCCGGTGATCGGCGACCTGATCCAGTTCCCGGGACAACCAATCATCTTTGTGGTCATCGGTCGCATGTGGCAGCCACGCGCCCCGGACAACGTCGAGCTTCGCATCATGCTCGATCTGTCGCCTGCGCCGCTGTCTGTCGTATGAGGGCGCTCCAATTCTCGAAAGGCGTTTGCAGCGGCAACAGGGCGACTGTTTCCTACTGCATCGCACAAGATGCAGCAGATTCGATTCCTGGAACACCCCTGCTTTGTTTGAGGAAAGCTATGCCGTATGCCGGCCTTAAACGTGCGGGCATTGGTTGGCTCAAAACAAAGGAGTTGTCGAGATAGGGAGAGATAAATTACCAGAGATAAGTCAGCGAGTCGAAGCGCAACCACACCCGCCAATCATCCCGGTCGGCCGGATAATGTGAAAAATCTGTTAAATCTGATGTTATTTCGGAATGATTGTTATCTGTCGGACTTTGACATAGATTGGACTCTGAGGATTTTTTCCTCTCCCGACTGTACGCTCCCCGTGTATGAGTCTCGGCACCAAAAGGCGCGGCACCACCGCGCCTTCTTTTTTTGTCAGCGTGCCGCCTCGGGGTCAGAACCATCGGATTGCAACTTTTACACCCAACGCGTCACCATCGCCTGCCTGCATGCAGTCACTCTGCATTTCCCGTTCGCACCTCGCGCCGCCGCCTTGCCAGGGCGCGTTTTTCTTTAGCATGCGGCGACGGGCACCAGTGTTTGGGAGACGAGCTTTTGGGCGGGGGTGGCGGATTTCAGAAATGTTAATCGTCACTGTCAACGGCAATATGGTCAATCTCTCGCTTCGCGGCTCGATATGCATCATCGATCGCAATATCTTCCGAGGCTGCAGGCTCCCGAGTGTTTTGCCTGTGTCCGTGCCCACGGATGACATACGACCAGTCCCACCGATCACCCGCGACCCTTATCGTCTGGATGGAGATATCCCGGCCTTTGTACTTGAAGTCCATATGTGCCTCGCCGGATTTCGGAGGACCGCAGCACGCTGCGTGGTTGACCCGGATGGGGATACGGCGCGCGAATCAGAGAGCGCCTGGGTTCGCCCGGCCTTCGTCTATCAGCTTCTCGGCATAGTCGCGCGCATGCTGCCACGCCTCGCCTTCGGAAAAGTACTGCCCAGGCACAGGTTCGTGCTCGAAGATCTTGATCGAGCTTCCGTCCGCCGCTTTTGCACAGATCGTCACCTCGCCCTGCCAAGGTCCACCGGTTGGCGACGTTGCGCTAGCCTCATACCAGTGATCTTTGTAGTACGTGAAGCCTTGGAGATCCATAGCCTTCTCCAGTTGTTCAAGAGAATCGTAGCACGGCCCAAGGACGACAATCGGCTCCATTTCCGTCGTGGTTCCTGCCCTCGGATATAAACCGCTCCCACGCCCCGGGAGTGCCAGGTAACCCTGCGCGCGGCAATCAGGGGACGAAAAACGCCTCGCCGCACAGAAGGAGATGCGGCAAGGCGAAGGAAGGTTGAGAGGAACCTCCCAAGGGATCTTTAGAATGCATGCTAGTTCTCGGCGCGAACGTCTGCTAACGCACATGACGCTGATTCGCTTTGGACAGATGTTCATTGCACGGCTGTGCGTAGGCATTGGCGAGGCGGCCTATGGCAGTGTGGGCATCGCCGAAGTGCCTGAAACCTCGCCAGAGGCTGTACGAACTCCTTGCGGCGCCCTCCATGCTCTGCGCCTATGCGGGCAGCGCGCTGCAGTTGCTCGTCATGGGGGCGCTGCTGGCATGGATGTCCAGCTTCCTTTCCCGCTACTACGGCTTGGGAACCGATCGCGCGGGCCTGGTCGCGGCGATGCGACCAGCGCAGCATGGTTGGCGTTGCCGCAGGCGTGCGCCACAAGTTCTGACCGCACCGTAGCGGGCTGCCCGACGCTCGCCTTGGCCGCCGCCGCGCTGCGGGTTAGCCAGCGGCTTTTTTAGCCATCTGAGCGCCGCCCCTGCGCGCGCCACGCCGACACACTGCACCCAAAGCGGCCACTGAACCAGCGTGAGAACGCGCTCAGCGACGAAAAGCCGAGCAGCGCCGCCACTTCGGAAAGCGGACGCTCGCCGTTCTCGATGTACCGGATCACCAGGTCGGCACGTGCCTCGGCGAGGACTGCCAGGTAAGTCGTATGTTCCTGCTCGAGCCGGCGGTGCACGGTCCGCCGGTCGACGCTCAGGTGCTGGGCCACACGCTCGACTGAGCACAGCCCCGTGGGCAGCAGCGCATAGACGAGCTTGCGCACCTTGTCGGACATCGTGGCGGCCGTCGACTGCGCCAGCAGCGTGCCGAGATAGCGCTTCACCTGCTGTGCCATCACCGGGTCATACGAAGGCAAAGGCGCCTCCAGGTCCGATGCGAGGCAGACAATGCCATCAAAGTCCTGGTTGAATGCCGTGGGCATGCCGAACACCCGTGCGAACGTGGCCGTGCTGGCGGGCGCGGCATGCGTGAAACAGATGCTGCGCGGGCGCCACGACTGCCCCAGGAACAGGCGCAGCATGCGGAACATCACGCCGACCGCCAGGTCACTGGCCTGGCGCAGCGTACCGGGCTGGTCGCTTAGCACCTGCAGCCGGATCATCACCACGCCGTCGCCTTCCTCCATGCGCATGGAAAGCGCCTCGTTCTGCAAACCCATGTAGCGGACCATCGACTCCAGCGCGCGGCGCAGCGTCGGCTCCTCGCGTACCACAAAGGCAAGCGGCCCCAGGTTGGAGAATTCGCGCAACTCAGCCATGCGCAGGCCGAAATCGTCCACCTTGGCTGCCCTCGCCGACGTGTCCAGCAGCCGGCCAACCGATGCCGCGGGTATCCGGATATCGGGATCCAGCAAGACCGAGCGGCTGATCTTTGCCGCCCGCAGGTGCTGGTATGGATCCAGGTCGACGGCGCGCGCCACTTCAACGTAGTTGGTAAGGCTGGCGCTGCGCAGATAGTAGGACATTAGTCGAACACCGTGTTTTCCCTGGCTGTCCCAAAATGTAAATCGGATGTCCCGAATAGTCAAATCGGAACACGGCGTTCACCGATACTCCAGGCATGGCAGCTCCCTTGACAAGCACAGCCCAGCCGGAGGCGATTTATGCAATTCCTTGACGATTCCCTGCATCCCGAGAACATGGACAAAGTGGTGATCACCGTTGCCCCTTATGGCCCGGAATGGATGCCCCAGGACTTTCCCGAGGACATTCCCGTCACCATGAAGGAACAGGTTCAGAAAGCCGTTGACTGCTACAACGCGGGCGCCACGGTGTTGCACCTGCACGTGCGGGAGCTGGACGGCAAGGGCTCCAAGCGGCTGTCAACATTCAATGAGCAGTGCGCGCGCTTGGCACGAGAGCTGGGCCGCGAGATCGCGAGCGGCCCCGAGGCGCGCGAGATCTACCGCATCGGCACCTGGTATGACAGCGCGCAAACCACGTTGGCGGCCAACGGCATGGTGCCAAACCGCACCGCAGGGCAGAAGGACCTGCCGCTGCGCGCGGCTGCCTGACGCCTTGCCGCCGGGCCGGCGCGGTGGCTTCGCGCTGGCCTGCCGTCTACCCCAATTCCTCAGGTTGATGAACCGGGAGCCAGTGATGAATCACCCCAACCCCGTTGGCGATCCATGCATCAATATCTGCCGCATGGACCTGGCCGGCCGTTACTGCCAGGGCTGCAGCAGAACACTGCTCGAAATCGGCCGCTGGGATCAGATGACCGCCGCGGAACGCACGCAAGTGCTCGCGGCAGCGCCGGGCCGTCGCCGGCAGCATAACCCTTCGGGAAGACTGCCATGAACTACCCGGATTCCCTGCTGGTCCAGGTTGACTTTGACTTGATCTGCCCATGGTGCATGATCGGCAAACGCCATCTTGAAGCGGCACTCGCCCGGCTTGGCCACGAGCGGGCCGATGTCGCCGTCACGATCGAATGGCGAAGCTGTCCGCTGCTCCCGGCGATACCGCCCGCCGGTATCCCGTACCGCAACTTCTATCTTGCGCGGCTGGGCAGCGCCGAAGCGCTGGCCAGGCGCCAGGCGCAGGTATGCGCCGCGGCGCGCGAGGCCGGCATCGCGCTGGAGCTTGACCGCATCGAAACCCTGCCCAACACCGTGCTTGCGCACCGCCTGATCCGCTTTGCCGCTCAGTCCTGCGGACGGGCAGCCGCATCGGCGCTCATCGACAGGCTGTTTGAAGGCTATTTCCTGCACGGGGAAGATCTCGGCGATCCGCGCGTGCTGCACCGAGCGGCCATCGCCTGCGACATCCCGATGGCGCAAGCGTCGGAAGCCGCCGCAGGCATGAATCTGGACTGGCTGCCGGCGCTGCGCGAAGCGGATGCGCTACCACCACGCCCTGGCCTTGGCGTGCCTAACATTGTGCTCAACGGCGTCCAGGGCATCTCCGGCGCAAGACCACCGCAAATATTGCTCAAGGAGATGCATCGGGCGCTCGCCCGCGCCTTGCCAGAGATCGGCGGGGCCTAAGCGAACCGATACAGCGCAGTGTGTTTGGGCCAGGTCCGGCAGCGGTGGAGAACCCTCGCGGACACTAGGAGGCAACTGGAAACAGCACAACCCTCGACGCTAGACCGAGGCAGCTCCTCGACGAATCGTTTGTCATGCGGTAGCCAACCCGCGCATATCAGAATGATCAACCGTCGAAGAACCGCCGGGCCTGGCCCAAACACACTGGACTATCACTATGAACAAGGAACTCAGCACTTGACTCGGTCAATACATATCAGTGTCCCGTTCCGCTGATTCGTTCGCAAAGTCTGTTGAGCTTGGAGCAGGAATTGTAGGTTGGGGGAAGTGTGCGATGTGTATTGCTTGTGGCCCGCTGACGCGGGGGTGTCTCTTTAGGGCGGGGTTTTGATGCTTCTAGCTGCTGTCGCGGCTGGGCGGTGTTGGCCGTTTTAGAACGTGTGAGATGTCACTTTTCTTTACTCGTAAAGAAAAGTAACCAAAAGAAAGCGATCCTTGCAGGAGGCTGGCGTGGCGTCATTGGGAACCCCAATGGTTTCGTCGTGCGGCCCCGGGTTCTAATGACCTCGTGCCGTTACCAGTTTAGATCATCACGACGCTGCCAGTGCCCAGGGTTTCGTGGTGGCCCCCACCGGTAGCCACCACCACGAATTTCAAGCCGTCTGTCGCTCGCAGCGCGGGCAGCCACGAAGTTGCAGGCGTCCCGTTTTCGTCGTGGGCGCGGTGGCACCGAGGAATAAATCCGATGGTATCACCATCGCGCCCCACCCCACCACGAAACCATCACGGCGTGATATATCGTGGTGCTTCGCACCGGTACCGGCAGATGGGCGAGTGGGCAAGGATGCCGCTACCGGGGGCCTCACCACGAAACCAGCGTCATTAAAAGGATCGTGGCCATTTAAACCGGTAACGGCACGAGTTAATTAAAACCCGGGGCCTGACGACGAAACCATTGGGCTGCGCAACCCCGACAAGCCAGCCTCCTGCAAGGATCGCTTTCTTTTGGTTACTTATATGAACGCGCCCCGCGTTTGCCAGGTAAATCATCTCATGATGCTCGGCGAGGATTTGGTTGCAGCCTTATATCCGGCCTCATGCAGGTCAAGCCTGCGGGCCCCTATGGAA
>NZ_BAAILO010000330.1:0-1189 GCF_054589115.1 Cupriavidus sp. 8B
GGCGAAAGAGGCCGAGGCCTTGCGGGCGGTGGCCATGGCGCTGCTGCAGTTCTCGCCGAACGTGGTCGAAGCGGAAGAGGCCTCGGTACTGGTCGAGGTGTCGACCAGCCTGCGGCTGTTCGGTGGTGGGCCCAAGATGCGCCGCCGGATCCGGGACACGGCTCGGGCGCTTGGCTTCACGACGGCGCTCGGTTGCGCGCCCACCGCGCAAGGGGCGTGGCTGCTGGCGCGCGCCGGCGGCGGTACCGCGCTGAAGGCCGAGTCACTGGAACGCCAGGTTGCTGGGCTGTCCGTCGGCACCCTGCCACCGGCACGCCCCTATCTCGAATGGCTGGATGGACTGGGCTGCCGCACGCTGGGCGACGTTCGCCGACTGCCCCGGGCCGGCCTGCAGCGGCGCTGCGGTCAGGCACTCAACGAGGCCATGGATCGCGCCCTCGGTCAGGCGCCAGAAGTGTTCGATTGGATCGAGGCGCCGCCCACATTCAGCGCACGGGTCGAGCTGCCGGATCGCATCGAGCATGCCGAAGCCACCCTGCTCTATTCCCGCAGCCTGATCGTGCAGATGATCGGCTGGCTGACGGCCCATCAGCTGGCGGTGACGAAGATCACGCTCGAACTGCAGCACGAGCGCGGTCGGGAAGCCCTGCCACCAACGGTAATTGAGATCGCACTGGCCGAGCCGACCTGGAGCGAGGACCACCTGTTGCGACTGCTACGTGAGCGTCTGGCGCAATTGCAGGTCGACGCGCCGATGATAGCCGTGCGCCTGACCGTGACCGACGTCCAGGCCAAGGCACCCCCCAGCGAAACCTTGTTCCCGGAGCCCGGCGGCACGCCGGAGGACCAAGCTCGCGTGATGGAATTGCTGACGGCGCGACTTGGCGCCGACAATATCCTGCGCCCCGAGATGCGGGCGGACTATCGTCCCGAAGTCGCCAATGCCTGGGTGCCGGCCGTCGGCAAGCCTGGACCTGCTGTCGACGCACCGCGGCTGCCGCGCCCAAGCTGGTTATTGGACAAGCCGATCGCATTGCTGATCCGCGATCATCGGCCGTTCTACGGCTCGCCGCTGCGGCTGGTCTCCCCGCCGGAGCGCATCGAGGCGGGATGGTGGGCGGGCGAGGTGGTGACGCGCGATTATTACGTGGCCGAGGGCCGGGATCACGCGCATTACTGGGTGTACCAG
>NZ_BAAILO010000331.1:0-4154 GCF_054589115.1 Cupriavidus sp. 8B
CTCGCCTGCGAGTCATCAGCGATCCACGCCACCGAGCCGCTCCACGGACTCGTGCTGGCGTCAGCGACGGCAGGCCTGTTAGGGCTTTCGCCCTTCTCGATAGCCCGGAATATACATCATACTGACTTACGTGTCATGATGACGTACAATTTATTTTACGTGTGGAACGGGACGACTATGACGTACCGGATTCCACATGAGACGAAGAAGGTGCATGCGACCGCAAGCATGTGGACGCGCAGAGACAAGCACTGGATGCGGAGTGATGTGATGGGCAAGACCGAAGGCGCAGGAAGTGCTGTGCGCGCGGCCATGTCGACTCATTGACCATAAGGAAAAAACAGATCAATGACCCCAATACAGAAGAGATTGGCAGCTGAAACAGAACCGTGGGAGACTCGCGACCACCGTCAGCGAGTTGCGGCAAAGCGGCGGCAGCGTATGCGCTCGCTGTTGCTGAACAGTGCGATGCGCTTGATGGTAGAGAACAGGGCCGCGACGCCTTCCATCGACGACATCATTACGGCAGCACGGGTGTCACGTGGAACGTTCTACAAGTACTTTCCTTCGTCTGACGCGATCGTGCGGGAGCTTGTTGGGAAGATTGCTGAACAATGGGTGCGGGCCGCCGACCCCATTGTGCGCGGCCATGACGACCCGGCCGAGCACATCGCCAGGGGAATACGGCTGGCGTCGATACTTACGATACGCCAGCCGGGTGTGGCTGGAATCCTTGGCCGGCTTGGCTGGGCTGGCTACCAGGCACCCAATATGCTGGAGTTTGTCCGCAGGGACATAGAGGAAGGTGTTCGACGCAATCGCTTCAAGCCCATGCCGACCGCCCTGGGGTTCAATATCGTTGCCGGCGCGGCAATGAGCGCAATGCACCGCATGCTTGAAACCGAATGTCGCGAAGATTTTTCGGAGCTCGCCGCCGCCGTGGCATTGCGTGCCTTAGGCGTGGAGGAAGCGGCGGCTGATGCGATATCCAAGTCGCCGCTGGATGCGAGCGAAGTGCTATTCGATGGCTTGCTCGCCGAAGCGAGCGGCGAAGTGCCGTAGCGTTGGCTACGCTCGCGAGTTGGAGGGCTCGGCCATTTCGGCGAGCTTCTCCTGTGCCTTTTCGAGCAGTGATTCAGGCGCAGCGACCAGCTTTGGCAAAGGCGCAGAGGTCAACTTTGTGGCATTCGATGCAGACACGCCGAGCGACCGCAACACCGCCCGGACAATCCGCTCAGGATAATCCTTAGTCGTTTTTCCCTGGGCCATACGGTGAACGGCGATTACCCCCGCGCCCGCCACCATGTCCAATGCAACATCGGCCGAAGCCTCGTCAAACGTGCCCGTCTTCAGGCCTTCCTTGATATCCGAGGGCAGGTACTCGTACACGGCACTCTTCTTGCCGACCAAACTCAGGCCGGTACCGGAAAGAAACTGCGCCACCACAGGATAGGATCGTGCAAGGTGCAGATACAAGCGAATACCCGTTGCAACACGCAACGCCGGGTCTTCGATATTGCCGACCACGCTCTCGATCATTTGCACCATGTCGTGACTGAGCGCTTCGCTGACAGCCGCCAGCAGATCGTCGTTAGTACGGAAGTAGTTGTAGAAGGAACCTTGTGAGACGCCAGCTGCCGCGATGACTTCCGGAATCACGCTGACTCCGATACCTCTTTGCGCAAAGACAATCATCGCGCTTTCAATGAGACGCATGCGCATCCGTGCACGCCGTTCGGCTGCAACGCGAGGGCGATGGTCTTTAAGATCAGGGGCGGCAGGCATCTTCAATTTGAGGACCTTATGTGATTGGACGATTATATCAATACGCCGCTACAACGCCGACAACATGGCGTAAGCCACGTCCCGCCTTCCTTGATACGAACAAGCTCAGTGCCGTCCTCGGCTCGCATCGAGTGCGCAGCGTAGCGCAGTGTCTGCGCCACGACGACCAGCCGTTCGGCCGCTGCAAGGATGTCATGCGGCAGGCCATCGCGAATTTCCACTTCGCAAACAACTTCATGGATAGCGTTCTGAAAAAAAAAGAGCCTGCATGCTGCATGAAACGGCGGGACAAGGAGGCGTTTTGCAGCAGAAGTGCCCGTTGCAATCCTTATACGATACTCATTGTCATGATGACATACAAGTCATTTTGTAGCAGAATACCGAAATCCCGAAAGATTCCGGTGCGCTCGACGCACTGCTTGCCTCATGCAACGAGGCCGATAACCATCCCAGGACACGTCGTGCATCAGAACCACATCCCGCCGCCAGCTCCGCCACAGGACATGCACCGGCTGGTTGCGTGCGAGCATTGCGACGCACTCCATATGCGCGTGGCACTGCAACCGGGCGAACGTGCCACCTGCCTGCGCTGCGGCGGTGCACTCTATCGCAACAGTTCGCTTGCCTATCGCCGCCTGCTGCCACTCGTGGTGACCGCTCTGATCCTGTTCATGATCTCGAACGCGTACCCGATTGTCGCTATGGAACTCAAGGGCTCGCGCATGGAGACCACGCTATGGGGCGCCGTACAAGCACTCTACGCGGATGACATGACGCCGGTGGCGATGCTCGTGTTCGCCACGACGATCCTGCTTCCGCTGGCCGAGTTACTCATGATGTGCTACCTCCTCGTGCCAATGGCGCAGCACCGCATGCCACCCGGATTCGACCGCCTTGTGCGCGGCATTCTCCAGACGCGGCCGTGGGGCATGATCGAGGTTTTCATGATCGGCGTGCTGGTGACGGTGGTAAAGCTGTCGACCATAGCGCAGGTGCTTGCTGGCGTCGCGCTCTGGTCGTTCGGTGCCCTCGTGGTCGTACTTGCCGCCATCCTGTCCTTCGATCCGCGCGAACTGTGGCATCACCTCGATGCGCACGGTGCAGATGACATACAAACCTGCTCGCCGGACGCCGCATCATGACCGCGACTCAATTGCCCTACGCGACCGCCACTTCGCGCGGACTGCTGTCATGCCACGCTTGCGACCGGCTCAGTCCGATGACGCTCGAGGCCGGACCGTGTCCGCGCTGCGGCGCCGTACTGCATCATCGAAAGCCGGCCAGCGCGTCGCGCACCTGGGCCTTCCTGTTGGCCGCTTACCTTCTGTATATCCCAGCCAATCTGCTCCCGGTGATGGTGACGCAGTCAATTCTCGGGACGCAGCGCGACACCATCATGTCCGGCGTGATCTATCTGTGGCTGTCCGGCTCGCACATGCTGGCGCTCGTGGTGCTGATCGCCAGCATTGTTGTCCCGCTGCTGAAGATGATGATCCTGACATTGCTGCTGATATCGGTGCGCCGCAGATCGACCTGGCGCATCCGGGAACAGACCCGGCTCTACGCGCTGGTCGAGGTCATCGGCCGGTGGTCCATGCTCGACATCTTCGTCGTGGCACTGCTGGCCTCGCTGGTGCAGGTCGGGGCGCTGGCCACGATTACGCCCGGGGCCGGGGCCCTGGCCTTTGCCTCGGTTGTCGTACTGACCATGCTCGCGTCACTGAGCTTTGATCCCCGTCTGCTGTGGGATGCGCTTGAGATGTCGCCTCCTCCCATCGAATTTCCGCACTCCGACCATGCCAGAACACACTAATCATCCCCCGCTTCATGGTGTACCGCAGCCCGGGCGCAAGCCTCGCGCGCGTTGGCTACCCTCGCTCGTCTGGCTGATCCCCATCGTTGCGGCGGTAGTCGGAATTTCATTGTTGATCAACACGCTAGCATCGCGCGGGCCCGAGATCACAGTCACATTCCGCACCGCCGAAGGCCTGACGCCGGGCAAGACCCCCGTGCGCTACAAGGACGTCGATATCGGATTGGTCAAGACGGCACGGCTGGCAGCGGACCGTTCGCATGTAATCGCGACGATCGCGCTGACCAAGGATGCGGAGACCTTCGCCGTGGCCGACACACGCTTCTGGGTGGTACGGCCACGCTTTGCAATCAGCGGCGTGTCGGGGCTCGAGACGCTGCTATCGGGCGCGTATATCGGCGTGGATGCCGGCAAGTCAGGCGAGACGACGCGTAGCTTCACCGGGCTCGAAGTCCCGCCAACTGTCACTGCCGACGCCTCAGGCAGGCAGTTCGTGCTGCGTGCGCAAGACCTGGGCTCGCTCGACATCGGCTCACCGGTCTACTATCGTCGCGTG
>NZ_BAAILO010000332.1:0-238 GCF_054589115.1 Cupriavidus sp. 8B
GAACGTCGGCAAGAGTGCGGCCGACATCCGCAAGGAAGTGACTGCTGGCGGCTGGTATGCGTCGCTCGCGGTGGACGGCACGATCCGAGCCGAGACTACGAAGGATGCCGTCAACGACATCCTGACATACAAGGCGGCCGCATGCGCGAAGGTGCGACAAGCCATCGCGAAGCGGACCTCCGACGAGGCAGAGCGAAAGCGGCTCTATACCCTGCTCAAAAGTGACAAGTGGCTCGAA
>NZ_BAAILO010000333.1:0-1189 GCF_054589115.1 Cupriavidus sp. 8B
CTGGTACACCCAGTAATGCGCGTGATCCCGGCCCTCGGCCACGTAATAATCGCGCGTCACCACCTCGCCCGCCCACCATCCCGCCTCGATGCGCTCGGGCGGGGAAACCATCCGCAGCGGCGAGCCGTAGAACGGCCGATGCTCGCGGATCAGCAACGCGATCGGCTTGTCCAACAACCAGGTGGGGCGCGGCAGCCGCGGTGCCTCGACAGCGGGTCCGGGCTCGCCGATGGCGGGCACCCAGGCATTGGCGACTTCGGGACGATAATCCGCCCGCATCTCGGGGCGCAGGATATTGTCGGCGCCGAGTCGCGCCGTCAGCAATTCCATCACGCGAGCTTGGTCCTCCGGCGTGCCGCCGGGCTCCGGGAACAAGGTTTCGCTGGGCGGTGCCTTGTGCTGGACGTCGGTCACGGTCAGGCGCACGGCAATCATCGGCGCGTCGACCTGCAATTGCGCCAGACGCTCACGCAGAAGTCGCAACAGGTGGTCCTCGCTCCAGGTCGGCTCGGCCAGTGCGATCTCAATTACCGTTGGTGGCAGGGCTTCCCGGCCTCGCTCGTGCTGCAGCTCGAGCGTGATCTTCGTCACCGCCAGCTGATGGGCCGTCAGCCAGCCGATCATCTGCACGATCAGGCCGCGGGCATAGAGCAGGGTGGCTTCGGCATGCTCGATGCGATCCGGCAGCTCGACCCTTGCACTAAAGGAGGGGGGCGCCTCGATCCAATCGAACACTTCTGGCGCCTGACCGAGGGCGCGATCCATGGCCTCGTTGAGTGCCTGACCGCAGCGCCGCTGCAGGCCAGCCCGCGGTAGTCGGCGAACGTCGCCCAGCGTGCGGCAGCCCAGTCCATCCAGCCATTCGAGATAGGGGCGTGCCGGTGGCAGGGTGCCGACGGACAGCCCAGCAACCTGGCGTTCCAGTGACTCGGCCTTCAGCGCGGTACCGCCGCCGGCGCGCGCCAGCAGCCACGCCCCTTGCGCGGTGGGCGCGCAACCGAGCGCCGTCGTGAAGCCAAGCGCCCGAGCAGTGTCCCGGATCCGGCGGCGCATCTTGGGAACGCCACCGAACAGCCGCAGGCTGGCCGACACGTCGACCAGTACCGAGGCCTCTTCCGCTTCGACCACGTTCGGCGAGAACTGCAGCAGCGCCATGGCCACCGCCCGCAAGGCCTCGGCCTCTTTCGCC
>NZ_BAAILO010000334.1:0-1403 GCF_054589115.1 Cupriavidus sp. 8B
CGTGACCGGCGGCAGTAGAGTGACGGCGTCGAGCGGCAGCGTGGCCTGGTCGGGGGTGCTGCGCCACGCAGCTTCGAGGCCATTCGCGACGAAGTCGGCGGTGCTGGTGGAGCCGCAAGACAGCGGTGCGATGCGGCGGTCGTGGACCACGCCCCAGCCGGGCTCGCCGCCGTGGATATATCGGACGACTTTGACAGACATTTTCTTTCCTTGACGTGAGGGGGGTTCGTACGGGAGCGGGAGCGCAGGCTCAGAGCCAGGGTCGCGCCTGGGTCATCGCGCGCCCAAGCAGCTTCAGCCGCGCGGCCGAGAGCCGGCCGGCGCGCAGCAGCCGCGCAACCCGGAACACCGTGGCGAGATTGCGCTTGACGCCCATGCTGGCGGGGACGTCATCGCCCCATGCCCAGATGCCGGACATTTCCAGCGGCACGTAGTGGGGTTCTCGGTCGGCGGTGAAGACATCGCCGTCGGCGTAGTGCTCGAATTCCATGCCGTCCGGATCAAACCAGTAATCGAACAGCTGGCTGCCGAGCACATGACGCCCAATACCCCACATATGGCGGTGGCCGTTCGCGCGCAGCACGTTGTGGCCTTGGCCGAGCGCGTCGAGGTCAAGCACTTCGTATGCGCTGTGCTCGTATTTCTCCTCGATACCGCCGGCGAGCACCAGGGCGTGATGGTCCGCGGGCGCGCTGCCGAGGTCCAGGCGGAAGAAGCAGAGATTGGGTGACCCGTCCTCCAGATACTGGATATCGGTTGGGATCAGGCCGAGATGACGCATATACCAGCGCGCCATGCCGGGAAAGTCGACGGTCTGGAGCACGACGTGGCCGAGCTTGACCACGGCTGCGGGCTCCAGCGGAGGCCGGACCGTAGCATTCACCCGCCGAAGCTGTCCCGGGTCGTTGGTGAGCGAATGCAGCGGGTCCCGCAATGGCAGCGGGTCGACCGGCTGCTGGCCGGTCACCAGCCACAGCAAGTTCCCGGCGGGGTCGGTCAGTTCGACGCCGGCGCCGCCGCCCGGAATCTCGTCGGCCGGCAGGCGGCGTGCATTCGCGTTGGCCTCTAGGTGGACCAGGTCTGCTTCGCTGCGCACCGAAAAGGCAGCGCCGACATAGCGCGAGCGCTGGCCTTGCGTCGCCAGCATCAGGCACGGCGGGGGGCCGGCGCCGCGCATTAACAGCCGGCTGCCGGTGCGCGACACGCAGCGCATGCCGAAATCCGTCAGGAAGGTCTCCGTCGCGCGCAGGTCGCGCTTCTCGAACATCAGGAAGGCAAGCGCTTGGGCCTTGACCAGGGCTTCGGGCCGGTCGAGCTTCTGGACGAAGGTAGGCAGTGCGCTTTCGGGGAAAGCCGGTGGTGTGCGCAGCACGCTGCGGGGCGGGCGGGTCATGGCGTCTCCT
>NZ_BAAILO010000335.1:0-373 GCF_054589115.1 Cupriavidus sp. 8B
GGGATGGAACTTGCGCGCGAGCTTGCGGAACGCCTTCTTGATGTCCTCAGCGGTGGCATCACGTGTCACTCCCAGCGTCTTGTAGTAGTCCTGGAACTCCATGCGTGTTCCCCTTTCCACGTCTCTAATGCTGCCCTTCCGCTCGAAAGAATGACGGCAAATATCAGTCAAATCAAGAGCTTGATATCCGCGGGAGAAGCCTTACCATTCCAACCGGAGACGTCAGATTATGGCGCCCGCGCCAAAGCGAATGGAGGCAAACATGATGTATCGATCCCTGTTTCCCCGTGACGTATTCTCAGAACTGGAACGCCTGCAGCGCGAGCTGCACCAGCCATTCGAGCAGTCTCCCAGTATTCGTGGTCGGGTCAGT
>NZ_BAAILO010000336.1:0-222 GCF_054589115.1 Cupriavidus sp. 8B
TACCGAACCCTTACTAGGGGTTCAGCATGCCATGGATGGTCCGCCGGCTGACGTGCGTCAGGCCACGTTCAAGGCTTCTGCCAAGACCCTCGCCGTTTCCCAGGCGTGGTCACGGCGCGTAACCTTGGCGATCAGCAACTTGCTCACGCAAGCTTCGAGCGCATCACCACCGCCTGCGAAGTGAATCAGGTCGACGTGGACGCCCCAGCTATCCGACAGGCC
>NZ_BAAILO010000337.1:0-1018 GCF_054589115.1 Cupriavidus sp. 8B
GATCCGAGCCGCTGAAACAGATTCTCTGTGCTCCAGCGCTGCCGGTACAGGCGCGCGATTTCCTGGGCCGTGAGTTGTGAGGCCGGGGCATTGGTCAGCAGGCGGATCACAGTGTCGCCGTCCTCGGTGGCGCGATCCAGCAGCAATTCGATGCGCCTGAGTACAAGCGGTGCATTCGATTCATCCTCGATGCTGACGGCTTGCTCGTACACGATGCCGGTCTCGACTCGCCCCATTTCGACTGCCTGGTCCAATTCACTGGGGCTCGGATTGCGGCCGTGCTCACGCACGATAAAGGCACTATCGCGACGCTGCCAGCCGGTAAGAATCGCACGGGTACTGAAATTCCGATCAGCGATCCACAACTCGCCAGGCTGGGCCGATTCGAGTAGCGTTTCTATGATGGCTCGCTCCTGAGCATGTGCATCTTCGCATGGCACAAGATCGACGATCATCGCCGTATCCGGGTCATAGACGACCAATGACTCCCCGGCAAGGCCGCACGCCAAAACCCACGCAATGGTTTCAGGCGCCTTTCGCTCGCCGGCAAATGGCTGCCATCCACGATGCGCAGGCGATAGCCGTCCACCGACGGCGGCTGCTTGCGCAACATCGGTTGCACGACCGGCCCCACCCGCCGCGCGCTGCCTTGCACCAGGGCACGAACCAGTTCCGGCTGATCTTGTCGTACAGCGCGGTGATGGAAACCGGCAGCGCCGGACTGGCCTTGGCCGCCGCGTGCACCGACGGGCGCAGCCCCACGGCGACCAGCGACATGATTTCCACCGTCGTCGAGAACAATAGCTCCCGCGTGTACTGCGTTTCACGCTCCTGCTCGAACAACTCGTCGATCCAGGCCGGATCGAGGGCGCGTTGCAACCCCGGCCGCGCCATCACGCTGATCGGGCTACGTTCGATAAAGCGTTCCACCACTGCATCCAGCACCACGCCACTGAGTCCATCTTCGGGTTCGAGAACACGGAGTGTGCCCTAATCTTCATCACCTTGAAAGGGGTGG
>NZ_BAAILO010000338.1:0-599 GCF_054589115.1 Cupriavidus sp. 8B
TTTCTGCATGCGCGCCGACGGCAGCGGCTTTACCGCCGTGCGACACTTCGTCCGCTCCGGCCGCGACGAGGCCATCGTCACGCTCCCGGCTCCAGCCCGCAATGACGCGCGCGACTATGAAATGTGCGGCTACCCCACAAACCGTCCGGCTGATCCGGCAGATCTCGCCAGCCGGTAAGGTGCGCGTGCTCATCACCAATCTGCTCGACATGCACCGCTATCCGGCTGCCACCTTCCGCGATCTCTATCACCAGCGCTGGCGCCTGGAGGAGGCGTTTAAACGTCTCAAACACCGCATGGCACTCGAACACCTGTCCGGCCTCTCACAGTTGGCCGCCAGGCAGGACTTCGGTGCCAAAATCCTCTGCGACAACCTACACGCCCTGTGCTGCCTCACCGCCGCGCAGGAACATGACATTGACTCGGACCATCGGATCAACCGGACCTACGCCATCACTGCCCTCAAACGTGTCCTGCCTGCGGTGCTGCTCGGCCTGCGATGGGCCAAGGCTGCTCTGAATGAAACCTTGACCTTGATCGCAACACGTATCCATCGCGTGCGACCGGATCGCGCCAAGCCTCGACCGCCTCGTCATAAG
>NZ_BAAILO010000339.1:0-295 GCF_054589115.1 Cupriavidus sp. 8B
GGCATTCAAGACGTACATCCACGAACTGTTGCTGTCCTTGCGGGCGTCGGTGTAGTATGCCGCGCCAGTCAGGCTGAAGGCGGGAGTGAACTTGTAGAGCGCGCCAAGCCAGTACAGGTTGTCCTGGCGGACTGCGGTCGCACTGGTGAGTTCGTCACGCATCCAGCGGTAGCCAGCAAACACCTTGGCATCACCGAAGGCATATGCACCGCCAATCGCGGCGCGCTTGGCGGCTGCGCCCGATGTGGCGACTGTGCTGCCCTGGTATTGGTCATAGGCGACACCCACCGAGACC
>NZ_BAAILO010000340.1:0-862 GCF_054589115.1 Cupriavidus sp. 8B
GCATATGCACCGCCAATCGCGGCGCGCTTGGCGGCTGCGCCCGATGTGGCGACTGTGCTGCCCTGGTATTGGTCATAGGCGACACCCACCGAGACCGGGCCGTTGGCGTACGCCAAGCCACCGCCGAAATTCTTGCCAACCCGGAAGCTGCCCGGCACTTCACCGCCGTTCGTGATATTGCTATCGCGGCCGAAGCTGTAGAAGCCGGTTGCGGTCAGGCCGCCGAACTTGCCGGTGTACTTGACGGCGTTGTCGGCGCGGCCGTTGAAGCCCTGGGTATCGACCGAATTGAGCGAGTAGCTGCTGCCGGCTGCCATCGGGTCGTAGGCGGTGAACAGGTCATACAGTGAGTTTTGCTGGCGGCCCAGCGTAACGGCGCCAAGGTCGCTCTGGAGACCGACATAAGCTTGTCGGCCAAACAGGCGGTTGCCTTGGCCGGACTTGCCAGTGTCGATGTCAAAGCCGCTTTCCAGCACGAAGATGCCCTTCAGGTTGTTGCCGAGGTCTTCCACGCCGCGAATGCCCCAGCGCGAACCGGAAAGGCCGCCGGAAGTCACGCCAGTCAGCGAGCCACCCCCGTTGGGGCCTTGCACGTGGCTCTGAAAGCTAACGCCCGCATCGGCGATGCCGTAGAGCGTTACGCTGGAAGAAGTCTGGGCGAAAGCGGCACCGGACATGGAGCAAGCTGTGGCGGCGGCCAATGTGAGGAGAGTTTTGTTCACGGTCATCTCGGTTTTCTGTTTGAGCGAGTAGTTTCCTGCTGCCGTCGGAGAGGCATAGCGGAGAAGCAAAGGAATGCCATCCCTCGATGCGACCGCTGCATTCTGAGGCAGTTATGTGACAGGAATAAGTAAACAGTCGC
>NZ_BAAILO010000341.1:0-395 GCF_054589115.1 Cupriavidus sp. 8B
TTCGCGCACCGGCTCGCAGCCGGCTTGTTCGGCCAGATGCCGTGGCATCGCCACCCAGTGGCTCGACGCGCCCACGTCGATCCCTGCCGCATTGGGGAATATCACCTCTTCTTCTTGCTTGCGCATCGCCATGGCCTGCTCCAGAATGGTCAACGGACGGCAGCGCCATGGGACGCGTCGAATTCGACTCGATCTCCTGAACGGGATGCGCATCGCTGCGCTCACCACTGTCGCCGACGAATCCCGGACCATGCTCACGTGCGGGCTCACTCCACGGCGTGCATGCCGCGAGCGCGCACCATTGCTCTTTCGGTCAGATCGGCGCTGCTGTTCTCCTTATAGCGCATCGATGTTTCTCCGCCCACGCCGGGGCCGGAAGGGCCTTGAACTGCTCA
>NZ_BAAILO010000342.1:0-291 GCF_054589115.1 Cupriavidus sp. 8B
ACCTCCGGAGTTACCCCAACCATGATCGACCGCATCTACGGCGCTGGCCTGGCCAGCCACCCTCCCGGTGTTCGCCTTAACGTCCAGTTGTATTCGACCAACTATCGCGCCGCGCTCACCCTCAGGTGCGCGGATGACGGGATGCCGTATGGCTCGCTGACCACCAACCTGCCCGAAGTCGAGCTGGCCAGTGACGAGTTTGTCGTCTCTGCTGGCTGGAACCTGCCACGGGATTTGGCAGCCCGCTTCCTGGAAGCCGGCTTGTTCGCCGAGGCTCGCCACGTTCCCTAC
>NZ_BAAILO010000343.1:0-252 GCF_054589115.1 Cupriavidus sp. 8B
CCAGCGGGCTGCGCAACGGAAGGCTCCTCGGCTACGCCCAAGCAGGGCGGAAAATCCGTCGGGAGAAGCCACTTCGCCAAGAAGGTGCCTAGCGCGTCGAGCAGCACGTCGGAACTCAGCCCTTGCGCGCCGCCAAGGCGGGGACTCAGTACCAGCGCGGTCTGATCATGCTCGAAGACCTGCAAGCGCCGCACCGAATCGGCCGGCTGCAGGAGCACATCGGCTCCCTCCACGTCCTCGAAGCCGAACGCA
>NZ_BAAILO010000344.1:0-487 GCF_054589115.1 Cupriavidus sp. 8B
CAGGAAACGCATCCCATACAGTTGCCAAGGTTCAACAACGAAAGCCATCCCGGCGGAAACCAGACCCCAGCATGCCATGATCCGCACGAAGGTTCGGCGGGCACCGATCCTGTGCAGGAGAAGATTACTGGGCACTTCGAACAGGAAATAGCCGATAAAAAAGATCCCCGCGCCCAGCCCGTAGACAGCATCACTGAAACCGAGATCGCCCTTCATCTGCAACTGCGCAAAGCCAATATTGATACGATCAATGAAGGAAACAACGTAGGCAACAAAAAGGAAGGGAATCACGCGTAGAGTGACCTTCCTGTAAAGTGCGTCCTCCACCGCGGCGCAGCGGTGTTGATTCATGGGGATCATGTTTGTCTCCGAATGCCTCTGCTTGCCAGCAGAAGTCGTTTTATGCCGCGCTACCTTTTTCGTTGGCGCCGCGGTCGATGAACAAGGCTGGCCATTTCGGCCACCCCAAGTAAGCTAGGGGCTTGAA
>NZ_BAAILO010000345.1:0-25274 GCF_054589115.1 Cupriavidus sp. 8B
GATTTCCGCCTGGGGGAAATCACGGCTACACCGAGTGATGCTTTGACTCTACCGCCGGTTTGCTCCCCTCTCCCACTGCGTGGGAGAGGGGAGCAAACCATTCCCTACTGATGCGCCGCCAGCGACAAGCCCAGCAGCCTCTGCTGCAAGGCTTCATCCCCTGCCAGCGCTGCCATGCTGCCCGTATGCACCACGCGGCCGTCGTCCATCACAGCAACGGTATCCCCCACCGACTTTGCCATGTGGAAGTTCTGCTCCACCAGCAGGATCGACACCTCGGTCTGCTTGAGCTCGCGGAACACCGTGATCATGTTCTGGATGATGGCCGGCGCCAGGCCCTTGGTTGGTTCGTCCACGATCAGCAGCTTGCGTGGCTCGATGATGGCGCGCGCCACCGACAGCATCTGCTTCTGTCCGCCGGACAGCACGCCGGCGCGCTGGTGCCAGAAGATCTTCAGCGCGGGGAACATGCGGAACACCCAGTCCAGCCGCTGCCCGTCGATGGCGCCGCTGCGCGCGGCCAGCCGCATGTTCTCCGCCACCGTCAGCTCGGAGAACACGCTCATGTTCTCGGGCACATAGGCAATGCCGGCCTGCGCGATGGCGGGCGTGCCGCGGCGCGTGATGTCGGCCCCGTCGAACGCGATCCGCCCTTCGCTCGCCTGCCACAGGTTCATGATGGTGCGCAGCGTGGTGGTCTTGCCCGCGCCGTTGCGCCCCAGCAGCATGGTCACGCCGCCGCGCGGCACCGCAAAGCTCACGCCGTGCAGGATGTGATACGGCCCGATATGCGTCTGCACGCTATCCAGGCTCAGGATGGGTGCTGCCGATCCCTCAGCCATGACTGCTCTCCTGCTGCGCGCTCTCGTCGTCGGCAGCGATGCCCAGGTATGCCTGCTGCACGATCGGCGAGGCGATCACCTCGGCCGGGTCGCCATCGGCCATCAGGTTGCCGTTATGCAGCACGATGATACGGTCGGCCAGCGAGCGCACCACATCCATCTTGTGCTCCACCAGCAGCACCGTCTTGCTCTTGTCGCGCTTGATCTCCTGGATCAGGCCCAGGATCACCGGCACCTCATCCACGCTCATGCCGGCGGTCGGCTCGTCGAACATGAAGATACGCGGCTGCAGCGCCAGCAAGATGCCCACCTCCAGCTTGCGCTGGTCGCCATGCGGCAGCGAGGCCACCGGCAGGTGGCGCTTGTCGGCCAGGGCCACCCGCTCGAGACATTCCTCGGCCTCCGTGCGGACCGCGCGGTTTGCGCTCCACACGGACCACAAATCCAGCCCGATGCGCCGGCGCGACTGCACCGCCAGCCGCACGTTCTCGAACACGGACAGATTGGGAAACAGGCTGGTCAGCTGGAACGCGCGCCCAATGCCGCGCCGCGCCTTGTGCGGCACCGGCAGGCGCGTCACGTCCTCGCCGCCGAGCAGGATCTGCCCGGCGCTGGGCGGCAACTGGCCCGATATCAGGTTGAAGTACGTGGTCTTGCCGGCCCCGTTGGGGCCGACGATGCAGGTCAGCTCGCCCGGACGGAATGCGCAGGACACTGCGTTGACCGCCACGTGGCCGCCAAAGCGGATGGTGAGATCGCGCGTCTCGAGCGCGGGCGGCCCTGCCACCGCCCGCGAGAGCGCTGCCGTTGTATCGATGGAAGCGGCGCCCACTGTCATCACCGCTTGTTGCGGATCGGCACGTTCATTTCTTCCGGCTTGATCTCGCGGACCAGCTCGGGCACGCCCCAGGCGAACGCGGGATCGACCTTGATCTTGAAGTGGTACATCGACTGCAACGCCTGGTGGTCTTCCTTGCGGAAGGTCATCTTGCCCTTGGGCGTCTCGAACGACATGCCCTCCATCGCGCCGATCAGCTTCTCGGTGCTGGTGTCGCCATTGGTCTTCTTGAGCGCCTCGACCAGCGCGATGCCGGCCGTCATGCCGCCGGCGGTGAAGAAGTCGGGCGGCGACTTGAACTTGGTGTAGTGGTTGGACACCAGCCACTCGTTGGCCTTGTTCTTGGGAATGCCGAAGTAGTAGTACGTCGCGCCTTCCATGCCGGGGAAGTTCTTGTAGTTGCTCATGGCCGGCAGGATATTGCCGCCGGTGGCGATCTCGATGCCGTAGCGCTTGGGATCGAGGTCGGCAATCTTGAACGGGTTGCCGGCACCCGCCCAGATGATGAAGATGATCTTGCGGCCCGGCTTGTCCTTGAGCGAATCGAAGAGGCGCTGCGCCCCGGCGGTAAAGTCCGTGGTGTTGGTCGGCAGGTATTCCTCGTGCACGATCTTGGCGTTCTTGAGCGCGCCCTTGAAGGCCTTCACACCGTCGCGGCCAAAGGCGTAGTCCTGCGCCAGCGTGGCGATCTGCACGCCGGGCTTGTCGAGTGCCACGGCGTTGGAGATGGCATCCTGAGACGAGTTGCGGCCGGTGCGGAAGATGTAGCGGTTCCACTTCTCGCCGGTGATGGAATCCGCCACGGCGGGCTCCACCAGCAGGATCTTCTTGTACTCCTCGGCCACCGGCAGCATCGCCAGCGCCGTGCCGGAGGACGTCGGCCCCACGGCGATGTCCGCGCGATCGTCGCTATACGCCGCGGCAAGCTGCGCCTTGGCCACGTCGGGCTTGCCCTGGGTGTCCTTCTCCAGCACTACCAGCTTGTTGCCGTTGACCATCATGGTGCCGTTGGTGGCATAATCCAGCCCCATCATCAGCCCGGTCTGGGTCTGCTTGGCGTAGGCCTCGAGCGCCCCGGTCTTGTCATAGACGTGGGCGATGCGGATGTCCTTGGCAAGGGCGCCGCCGGCGGCCAGCAGGCTGGCCAGCGCGATGGCGCCAACGGCTTGGTGCTTGAATTGCATTCTTGTCTCCTCTAAGGGTGTCTCTTGTCGTTGCAAGTGCAGATCCTGCCTGCTTGTTGCTGCTTCGCTTTCCTGCGCTCCGTCCAGCGGTCCTTCCCGTCCTGCCTTTCCGTTTGCTGCCTTAGCGCGCGTGCCCGTCGCCGAGGAAGCGGCGCATGCCTGCCGCAGCCTCGGCGCTCGTCACCTGCGCCACGAACGCCTCGCGCTCGCGCTCAAGCCCAACGGCCAGCGCGTTCGCATCCCAGCGCAGCAGCGCGCGCGTCTGCGCCACGCTGCCGGGTACCTTGTCCTTCAGCCCGGCCGCGAGCGACAGTGCCATCGCCTCGGCTTCGCGGGCTGGCGCGAGATGCGTGGCTAGGCCTAGCGCCGTGGCCTGGCTGGCCGTCAGCGTGGTGTTCTCTAGCTGGATCGCCCGCGCCCGCGCCGCGCCGATCAACTGCGGCAGCATCGCGGTCCAGCCACCGTCCGGGCTGAAGCCCACCACGGTGTAGTACGGCGCAATGCGCGTGCCCTCGCCCAGCACCGTCATGTCGCAAGCCAGCACCAGCCCCAGCGAGCCGCCCGTCAGCCAGCCCTCCACCGCCGCGATCACCGGGCAGCGCAGCGCTGCCAGGCGCAGGATGGCTGCGTTAAGCAGGCCGAGCAGCCGCTGCGCATACTGCGCCAGCTCGGCACTCTGCGGCCCGAAGGCGGCAAACGCGCCGACATCGCCGCCCGTGGAAAACGAGCGCCCCGCATGGCTCAGCACCACGGCGCGCACATCCGGGTCCGCCTCCAGGCTCCCCAGCGCGGCCAGCAGTTGTTCGAGCAGCGCCGGCACCAGGCTGTTGTGCCGCTCGGCGCGATTGAGCCGAAGCACCGCCGTGCTGCCAACACGCTCGACCAGCACCAACGCGCTCATCGCGCCGCCAGCCCGTGCGAGATCATGTCGAAGGCGGTGTCGACCACCTTGTCCATCGACGCCGGCCGCTTCCACAGCGCATAGCGCATGCCAAGGAAATTGCTGATGCCGATCAGGCACCACGCCCGCACCTCGGCGTCGCCCGGCGAGATCTCGCCCTGCTCCTCAGCCTTGCCCAGGCGCCGGCTGTAGACATCGGCGAACACCTGGAAATAGCTGCTGTAGATGGTCTCGTCCACCGAGTAGGAATCGAGCACGATGCGGTACAAATTCTTGTGGCGCGCGACAAACGAGAGAAAGGCCTTGAGTCCCAGCCGCTCGGCCTCGATCTGCGTCTGCGCCTGCCCCACGTGCTTGCGCAGATGGGCCCGCACCAGTTCCAGCATGTGCTGCACCAGCGCGCGGAAGATGTCTTCCTTGTCCTTGAAGTAAAGGTAGAAGGTGCCCATGGCCACCTCTGCCTCCTGCGTGATCTCGGAGATCGAAGCCACGTAGTAGCCCTTCTCGCCGAACACTTTCTCGGCGGCGCGCAGCAGCGCTTCGCGGGTCTTCTGGCCGCGCGCGGTCTTGGGCTGGCTTACGCCGGATTCGGTAAGGGACATCGGGGCTCCGCGGTGGCTGGTCAGACCGGAAAACGGCAGTCAAGCAGCGGCATTGCACCGCGGAAACCGTCCCCTCCGGCTCACCTCAAAACATGATAACTGATTCATGTTTCATGATATAAAGTTAGCGATCCGTATGTCAATACATGGCTTACCCGGAGCTTTGGCCAAGCACGTGGCCGGGGCCAGACGCCCAGACTGGAAGTTCGCCATTGGATGCTTCACACGCGATGACTAACGTCGAGGCCGCCCCCGCCTTCGATACCCACCCTGCCTCCGGTTCCCGGCCCGGCTGGCGGGAGGCCGGCAGCGGGCGTGCACTGCTGTTGCTGCACGGCTGGTCGCTATCCGGCGAGGCGTTCGATGGCCAGCGCGCGCTGGCAAGCCACGGCTATCGCGTGATCGCCCCGGATCATGCCGGGCATGGCTTGTCTGCTGCATTGCCGCATGCCGGACAAGCCAGCCTTGCGCAGCTTGCCGCCGATGCCGCCGGGCTGATCGGGCACCTGGGATTGCGGGACGTGGTGGTGGTTGGGTGGTCAATGGGCGCCATGGTGGCCTGGGAGTTGATGCGCGGTGATCCCGCCCTGCCCCTGGCGGCAATCGGCGCCATCGACATGACGCCGCGGCTGGTCAGCGCGGCGGACTGGCCGCATGGCTTGCACGGGCGCTACGACACCGTCCAGGCCGCGCAAATGGCCGCGCACGTGCGCCAGGACTGGCCCCGCCTGATCGATTCGGTGCGCGCCGGCTTGTGGAGCGCAGGCAGCAAACCCGATGCGGCCCAGGCGGGCCATATCGCCGCCATCATGCGGCAGTGCGCGCCGGATGCGCTTGCCGCGCTGTGGCAAGACATGGCCCGACAGGATTACCGCCCGGCGTTGCGCCAGGCTCGCCTGCCTTTATTCCACCTGGTTGGGGAACGCAGCCGCCTCTACGCGCCGGCAGTGGGACAGGCCACGCTGGCGCTGCAGCCGGCTGCCCGCCTTGCCACCATCGACGGCACTGGCCATGCCCCGCACATGGAGCGGCCGGCTGCCTTCAACGCAGCGCTGCTGGAGATGCTTGCGTGGCTGGATTCAACTGGCGCTCAGGCCAGCAGCCGATAGGTCCACAGACCCAGCGCGGTCAGCAGCAGCGAGCCGCCAAGATGCGCCAGCAGGTGCACCGTCGCCCAGCCATAGTCGCCCGCCATCAGGTTGCCAACGACCTCGCTGGAGAACGTGGAAAACGTGGTCAGCCCGCCCAGGAAGCCGGTGACCGCCAGCAGGCGCCATTCGGGCGACAACTCCGCATGCGTGCCGAAGAATCCCACCGCCAGCCCGATCAGGTAGCCGCCAACCAGGTTGGCCGCCAGCGTCCCATAGGGCAACGCCGGGTTGGCGGCATTCCACAGGACAGAGAACGCCCAGCGCAGCCAGGCTCCCACCGCGGCCCCGACCCCGACCGCCACAAAACCGAGCGCGCCCATCAGCGCTTCAGACCCGAGGTTTCCGCCTGCTCCGTATCGCCGCTGGCATTGAGCGAGCGAATGCCCCAGCGCGCCAGCGCGGACTCATCGGTCACGCGCGCGTCGACCCAGCGCGCGCCTTCCGGCGTCTGCTCCTTCTTCCAGAACGGCGCTTCGGACTTGAGGTAATCCATGATGAATTCGCAGGCGGCAAAGGCGTTGCCGCGATGGGCGGAGGCCACCGCCACCAGCACGATCTGGTCCAGCGGGAGCAACGGCCCGACCCGGTGCACGATGGTGACGCCAAGCAGCGCCCAGCGCTCCCGCGCAACGGCCTCGATCCTGGCGAGCGCCTTTTCCGTCATGCCGGGATAGTGCTCCAGCTCCATCGCGCTGACCGCGCTGCCGTCGTTCATGTCGCGCACCGTGCCGATGAAGCTGGCCACCGCGCCCACGCCCGGCTGGTCACGGCGCAATGCCGCCACCTCGGCGCCCAGGTCGAAATCCTCGCGCTGTACCCTGACGCTCATCTCAGCCTCCGGTCACGGGCGGGAAAAACGCCACTTCGCAGCCATCGGCCAGCACGCTGTCCGGGCTGGCCACCTCGTGGTCCACGGCCATGCGCAAGGCACGGCCCTCGGCCAGCACCTCGGCCCAGGCGCCGCCGCGGGCACCAAGCCAATGGCGCAGGTCCGCCACGGTAGCCACCTCGGCCGGCACCGCGACGCGCTCCTGCCCCAGGCCCAGCTGCTCGCGCACGCTGGCAAAAAAACGGAGTTCGATGTTCATGGCGGTCTCCCTCCTTATGCCAGCAGGCCGTCGAAGGCAATGAACTGCACGGTATCGCCCCGCGCGATCGGCTGGTTGGGCGGGTTGTCGACCAGGCCCTCGCCCCACACCGTGGAAGTCAGCACGCCCGAGCTCTGGTTGGGGAACAGGTCGAGCCCGCCGGCCTGGTTGATGCGCACGCGCAGGAACTCATTGCGGCGGTCGCCCTTGGGCAGGTCGAAATCGGCCCGCAGCGGCAGGCGGCGCGGCATCACGTCCTGCACGCCTTGCAGCCGCAGGATGAAGGGCCGCACGAACAGCAGGAAGGTGACGAAGCTCGAGACCGGGTTGCCCGGCAGCCCCAGGAAAAACGCCGGTGCCTGCTCGCCACGCGCCACCTCGCCGAACGCCAGCGGCTTGCCCGGCTTGATGGCGATCTGCCACAGGTTGAGCCGCCCTTCGGCCTCGACCGCCGGCTTGATATGGTCTTCCTCGCCCACCGAGACGCCGCCCGAGGTGATGATCAGGTCATGCCCATCGGCAGCCCGGCGCAGGGTGTCGCGCGTGGCGGCCAGGGTGTCGGGCACGATGCCGAAATCGCTGATCTCGCAGCCCAGGTTTTCCAGCAGCCCGCGCAGCGTGAAGCGGTTGGAGTTGTAGATGGCGCCCGGCTTGAGCGGCTCGCCCGGCATGGCGAGCTCGTCGCCGGTAAAGAACACCGCCACCTTGACGCGCCGCACCACGTCCAGCGACGCCTGCCCCACCGACGCGGCCAGGCCCAGCGCCTGCGGCGTCAGCCGCGTGCCGGCCGGCAGGATCACGCTGCCGGCGCGGATGTCCTCGCCGGCCCGGCGGATCCATTCGCCCGGCTGCGGCGTGTGATTGACGATCACATCCTCGCCGTCCGCCACGCACTGCTCCTGCATCACCACCGCGTCGGCCCCCGGCGGAATCAGCCCGCCGGTAAAGATGCGCGCCGCCGTGCCGGCCGCCAGCGCCGTGCCGACGTGGCCGGCGGGGATGCGCTGGGCCACCCGCAGGCGCGCGCCCGGCGCCGCCACATCGGCGCTGCGCACGGCGTAGCCGTCCATCGAGGTGTTGTCGGCCGGGGGCACGTCCAGCGTGCTCGACACCGGCGCGGCCAGCACGCGGCCATTGGCGTCGAGCGTGGCGATGCGCTCGGCTTCGGCGAGCGGGCGGGCGCCGGCCAGCAGGGCCTCGAGGGCCTGGGCCATGGTCAGCATGGGGGGACGGGCGGGCGCGGGAGCTTGGGTCATGAGGAAGCAGGTAAGTGAGACAGCTTGTGTGAGCCTGGAACAGCAAACCCGTGGCCATCCAGCACCCATGGGAAACGGCCCGCGTACCGCCCTCGATACATCCGGGGCAATGCGAGGGCCGTGCGATTTCTGCTCGGCAAATCTGATTGTAGCGAGTTGGCGCGCTGCCGGCAGGAACGCAGCCGGCAGCGGCCGGGCCTTACAAGCCGGTGTGGCCGGCGATGTAAGCCTTGATCCGGCCGGCATCCGCTGGCATCACCTCGAAGCGCTGCGGCAGGTTCTCGATGCCTTCGAAGGCTGCCGGACGCTCCGGCTCATGGCCAAGCGCTTCGCGGATGGTGTCGGCGAACTTGGCCGGCAGCGCGGTTTCCAGCACCAGCATCGGCACGCCGGGCGTGAGATGCTCGCGCGCAACCTTGATGCCATCGGCGGTGTGCGTGTCGATGGTAATGCCGTAGCGCTCGGACAGGTCGCGGATGGTGGCGAGGCGGTCTTCGTGCGTGCTGCGGCCCGAGACGAAGCCGAAGGCGCGGATGCGCTCGAATTCCGGCGTGCCGGACAGGTCGAAGCCGCCCTTGGTGTCGACGTCCTCGCGGAACATCTTGGCCAGCTTGTCGCCATCGCGGCCCAGCAGGTCGAAGACGAAGCGCTCGAAGTTCGACGCCTTCGAGATGTCCATGCTCGGGCTGGAGGTGTGGTACGTCTCCGCCGACTTGCGCACGCGGTAGGTGCCGGTGCGGAAAAACTCGTCGAGCACGTCGTTCTCGTTGGTGGCGACCACCAGCTTGTCGATTGGCAGGCCCATCATGCGCGCGATATGACCGGCGCAGACGTTGCCGAAATTGCCCGACGGCACGCAGAACGAGACCTTCTGGCCCGGGCCGTCGGTGGCCAGCAGCCAGCCCTTGAAGTAGTACACCACCTGGGCCACCACGCGCGCCCAGTTGATCGAGTTGACCGTGCCGATCTTCTGGCGGGCCTTGTAGTCCAGATCGTTGGAGACCGCCTTGACGATGTCCTGGCAATCGTCGAACACGCCTTCCACCGCCAGGTTGAAGATGTTCGGGTCCTGCAGGCTGAACATCTGCGCGGTCTGGAACGCGCTCATCTTGCGGTGCGGGCTCAGCATGAACACGCGGATGCCGCGCTTGCCGCGCATGGCGTATTCCGCCGCGCTGCCGGTGTCGCCCGAGGTGGCGCCGAGAATGTTCAGCTCCTGTCCGGCACGCGCCAGTGCGTACTCGAACAGGTTGCCGAGCAGCTGCATGGCCATGTCCTTGAAGGCCAGCGTGGGGCCGTTGGACAGGCCCAGCAGCTGCAGCTGCGTGCCGCCCTCTTCACCCAGCGTGCGCAACGGGGTGATGTCGGCGGTGTTGTCGCCGGGACGGGCATTGCAGTACACCTCGGCGGTGTAGGTCTTGCGCGTCAGGGCGCGCAGGTCCTCGGCCGGGATGTCGTCGCAGAAGCGGGACAGGACTTCGAAGGCGAGATCGGCGTACGACAGCTTGCGCCAGGCTTCCAGCTCGTCGGCCGTGACCTGCGGGTACTCCCGGGGCAGGTAAAGGCCGCCGTCCGGCGCCAGGCCGCCCAGCAGGATCTCGGAGAAGGTTTGCGGCATCTCATGGCCGCGCGTCGACTGGTATTTCATCGGTGCGTTCAGTTCAGTTCTTCCATGCGCAGGCGCGTGACGGCCGACAGCACGGTCGGCAGCGCCTCGATCTTGGCGATGGCGGCGTTGACCTGCTTCTCGAGAGTGAGGTGCGAGAGCATGATGATGTCGGTCTGCGGCTCTCCTTCGCGCGACTCCTTCTGCAGCATGGCATCGATGGAGATGCCGGCGTCAGCCAGGATGCGGGTGATGTCGGCCAGCACGCCGGTCTCGTCCGCCACGCGCATGCGCAGGTAGTACGAGCTGGTGACTTCCTCGATCGGGAGCACCGGCACGCTGGATAGCGCGTCCGGCTGGAACGCCAGGTGCGGCACGCGGTGCTCGGGGTCGGCGGTGTGCAGGCGGGTCACATCGACCAGATCGGCGATCACGGCGGAGGCGGTCGGCTCGGCGCCGGCGCCCTTGCCGTAGTACAACGTGGCGCCCACGGCGTCGCCCTGCACCAGCACGGCGTTCATTGCGCCTTCCACGTTGGCGATCAGGCGCTTGGCCGGCACCAACGTCGGGTGCACGCGCAGCTCGATGCCGTTTTCACGACGGCGCGTCAGGCCCAGCAGCTTGATGCGGTAGCCCAGCTCTTCGGCGTAGCGGATATCCACGGCCGACAGTTTGGTGATGCCTTCCACGTAGGCCTTGTCGAACTGCACCGGCATGCCGAAGGCGATCGAGCTCATCAGCGTGATCTTGTGCGCGGCATCGATGCCTTCGATGTCGAAAGTGGGATCGGCCTCGGCATAGCCCAGCGCTTGCGCCTGCTTGAGCACGGTGTCGAAGTCCAGGCCCTTGTCGCGCATCTCCGACAGGATGAAGTTCGTGGTGCCATTGATGATGCCGGCGATCCACTCGATGCGGTTGGCGGTCAGGCCTTCGCGCAGCGCCTTGATGATGGGGATGCCACCGGCCACCGCGGCTTCGAAGGCGACGATGACGCCCTTCTTGCGGGCGGCTTCGAAGATTTCGTTGCCATGCACGGCCAGCAGCGCCTTGTTGGCAGTGACCACGTGCTTGCCGTTCTCGATGGCCTTGAGCACCAGCTCGCGAGCGATGCCGTAGCCGCCGATCAGCTCGATCACGATGTCGATCTCGGGGCGGGTGACGACCTCGTTGGCGTCGGCCACCACCTCGACCTGCCCACCGGTCAGCTCGCGGGCGCGCTCGGTGTTGAGGTCGGCCACCATGGCAATCTCGATGCCGCGCCCGGCGCGGCGGCGGATTTCTTCCTGGTTACGTTGCAGCACATTGAACGTGCCGCTACCGACGGTACCGATGCCAAGCAGGCCTACTTTGATGGGATTCATGGACGATCTGACTCTGAGTTGCTGAAAAATGGATTACGCCGCAATGGCCTTGCTCAGGCCGCGTGGCCGTGGCGCTTGCGGTATGCCTCCAGGAAACGGCCCACGCGGCCGATGGCCTCGCGCAGGTCCTCCTCGTGAGGCAGGAACACGATACGGAAATGGTCCGGCTTGCCCCAGTTGAAGCCGGTGCCCTGCACCAGCAGCACCTTGGACTCCTGCAGCAGTTCATAGATGAACTCCTGGTCGTCCTGGATCGGGTACATCGACAGGTCGAGCTTGGGGAACAGGTACAGCGCGGCCTTGGGCTTGACGCAGGTGACGCCCGGGATCTGCGTGATCAGTTCGTGGGCAAGATCGCGCTGGCGGCGCAGGCGCCCGCCTTCGTTCACCAGGTCGTTGATGCTCTGGTAGCCGCCCAGCGCGGTCTGGATGGCCCACTGGCCGGGCACGTTGGCGCACAGGCGCATCGAGGACAACATGTTCAGCCCCTCGATATAGTCCAGCGCGGGCCGCTTGTCGCCCGATACCACCATCCAGCCGGCGCGGTAGCCGCACGAGCGATAGTTCTTGGACAGGCCGTTGAAGGTCACCGTCAACACATCGGTCGACAGCGCGGCAATGGACGTGTGGCTATGGCCGTCGTACAGCACCTTGTCGTAGATCTCGTCGGCAAAGATGATCAGGCCGTGTTCGCGCGCAATCGCCACGATGGCGTTGAGCAGTTCGTCCGAGTACAGGGCGCCGGTGGGGTTGTTGGGGTTGATGACGACGATGGCCTTGGTATTCGGCGTGATCTTGGCGCGGATATCGTCCAGATCGGGCATCCACTCGTTGGCCTCGTCGCACATATAGTGCACCGGGGTGCCGCCCGACAGGCTCACCGCGGCGGTCCACAACGGGTAGTCCGGCGCCGGAACCAGCACTTCGTCGCCGCTGTTGAGCAGCGCGTTCATCGACATCACGATCAGCTCGGAGGCGCCGTTGCCGACGTAGATGTCGTCCAGGCCCACGCCCTCGATGTTCTTCTGCTGCGTGTAGTGCATGATCGCCTTGCGCGCGGCGAAGATGCCCTTGGAGTCCGAGTACCCGGCCGAATTGGGCAGGTTGCGCATCATGTCCTGCTGGATCTCTTCCGGCGCGTCAAAGCCGAAGACGGCCAGGTTGCCGATGTTCAGCTTGATGATCTTGTGGCCTTCCTCTTCCATCTGCTTGGCCTTCTCCAGCACCGGGCCGCGGATGTCATAGCAAACATTGTTGAGCTTGTTGGATTTCTGGATCGGTTTCACGGCGATGTTGGCAGGAGGCAAGCGCCACCGGGTAGCGGCGGCTATCTAGGGAATCTGGGTGGGAAAGGAGCGGCCCGGGTAGCCTGTGCGCTGCGTTGCAACGCAAAACGTGGCAGGCAGGGAGGCAAAAGCTATAATTTATCGGATTATGACAGACTTCGGCAGGGATTCTTGCATTGCAGCGTACGCCGCCGGTACCCCGGGGCCGCAGCAAAGCCGCCCGGCCCGCCTGCCCCAAAATGCTCTCAACCCGCCCTGCGCTGCCCCGGCCGAGTCGCCGCGCGCGCCGCGAGGGGCAGCGCCAGATAAGGTTCGCCCTTGAAACTCCACGCAGACCAGCCCAATGCCCTCAATACGGTAACGTCGTACGGCCCGGGCTATATCGAAATCAATATGGTGCGCTACACGGAATCCGTGCTGGTCATGCCCGAAGGCGAGATCCGGCCCTGGCCGGTGCAGCGCTTCGAAGACCTGGAACCCGCGCACTTCGAAGGCCTGCTGGCGCACTCGCCCGAAGTGGTGCTGCTGGGCACCGGCAGCCGCCTGCGCTTCCCCCATCCCCGCCTGACCGCTTCCCTGGCGCGCCTGCATGTCGGGGTGGACGCCATGGATCTGCAGGCCGCCTGCCGCACTTACAACATCCTGATGGCTGAAGGCCGCAAGGTGGCGGCCATCCTGCTGCTGGAGGAGCCTGCCTGAGCCAGCCCGGCGGCCCGGGCAGGCTGGTTCACGCAAGTTGAGCACGCGCCACGCTTGAAGTTGGCCGACCCGCCCCCATCTGCCGCCACCATGGTGGCCGCACTCACGCAGCCGCCCCCTTCCTGTCCCTCCCAGGAGCCATAAGAATGACAGTCAGTCTCAGCCAGCCCGTACCCGATTTCAGCGCGCCCGCCACCGGCGGCACGTTCAGCCTTGGCGCCCAGCGCGGCAAGACCGTCGTCCTGTATTTCTATCCCAAGGACAACACCCCGGGCTGCACTACCGAAGCCATGAACTTCCGCGACCAGCATGACGACTTCGTCAAGGCAGGCACGGTGGTCTTCGGCATCTCGCGCGACAGCCTGAAGTCGCACGAGAACTTCAAGGCCAAGCTGGAACTGCCCTTCGAGTTGATCTCCGATGGCGATGAAGCCGTGTGCCATCTGTTCGATGTCATCAAGATGAAGAAAATGTATGGCAAGGAAGTGCGCGGCATCGAGCGCAGCACCTTCATCATCGACGGCAAGGGCATCCTGCGCCATGCCTTGCGCGGCATCAAGGTGCCCAACCACGTCGACGAGGTGCTGGAAATCGTGCGCGGCCTCTGATCCGAGGCGTGATCCGGGGCGTGATCCACGGTGATTCGGCCCGGCACTTTAATGCGGCGCAGCAACACCGTCAAAAGTCCTCTCGGCAAGCGATTGCAAAACAGAAAACGTTCGGATACATTGGCCTTTAATGAGTTCAAGATCCGGATGCCACGCTGCTTCATCGTCCCGGCCCAGGCGCACCTTGCCACAGGCCGGTAGCGGACCTGCCGTGTCTCCGGTCCGAAAGAAAGAAGCCGCCAAACCTGCTAACCAGGTTGGCGGCTTTTTTGTTTGTGTGGTTTGTACGCACAGGACACGATCCCCAATGACGTGGCGCCATGCGGCCACGCCAGTGTCCTGCGCCGTTTTCCAGCCGTCTTCTCCCCCTGAAAGGAAAGCCTAGCATGCCGCTGCCGACCATGCCCGCCAAGCCTGCCCAATTGCTTGACCCGAGCGAATTCGCTCCGGTGACCAAGCTGACTAAGGCCAAATCAGCGTCGCAGGGTAAGAAACCTGTGCCGGCGCTGGAGCGTGTGGCCTTGCTGGAAACCGGAACCAGCAAAGCGGAAAACGCGCCGGCCGTGGTGGCCAGCGCCAGCGGTGCGACGCGAGCGCGCACCAAGGATGCGCCGCCGTCCGCGCTGAAGTCCGTGCCGTCGCTGGCCGCCGTGCCCAAGGTGCCCGCCAAGGCCCCTGGCACGACCAACCGTCGCATGCAGAAACACACCGGCCCCAGCAAGCTGTTCGTGCTGGACACCAATGTGCTGATGCACGACCCGTCCTCGCTGTTCCGCTTCGAAGAGCACGACGTCTATCTGCCGATGATGACGCTCGAGGAACTGGACAACCACAAGAAGGGCATGAGCGAAGTCGCGCGCAACGCCCGCACCGTGAGCCGCACGCTGGACGCGCTGGTGGGCGGCACCGATGGCGTGCTCGACGAGGGCTTGCCGCTGGCCAAGCTGGGCAACCGCGATGCGCAGGGCAAGCTGTTCCTGCAAACCAAGCTCAACGAGATCAAGCTGCCCGACGGCCTGCCGCAGGGCAAGGCGGATAACCAGATCCTGGGCGTGGTCAGCGCCCTGCAGCAGCAGTTCCCGGAGCGCCAGGTCGTGCTGGTGTCGAAAGACATCAACATGCGCATCAAGGCGCGCGCGCTCGGCCTGCCCGCCGAGGATTACTTCAACGACCAGGTCCTCGAGGACAAGGACCTGCTGTACTCGGGGGTGATGCTGCTGCCCAACGACTTCTGGGCCAAGCATGGCAAGGGCGTGGAAAGCTGGCAGGACCCGAAGTCCGGCGCGATGTTCTATCGCCTGACGGGCCCGCTGGTGCCCTCCTTCCTGGTCAACCAGTTCGTCTTCCTGGAACCCAGCGACGGCAGCCTGCCGCTGTACGCCCAGGTCAAGGAAATCAACGGCAAGACCGCGCTGCTGCAAACCCTCAAGGACTACACGCACCACAAGAACAATGTGTGGAGCGTGACCGCCCGCAACCGCGAGCAGAACTTCGCGCTCAACCTGCTGATGCATCCGGAGATCGATTTCGTCACCCTGCTGGGCCAGGCCGGTACCGGCAAGACCCTGCTGGCGCTGGCGGCGGGCCTGGAGCAGGTGCTCGACCAGAAGCTCTACAACGAGATCATCGTCACCCGCGCCACCGTGCCGGTTGGCGAGGACATCGGCTTCCTGCCCGGCACCGAGGAAGAAAAGATGCAGCCCTGGATGGGCGCTTTCGACGACAACCTGGAAGTGCTCCAAAAGAGCGACGACAGCGCCGGCGAATGGGGCCGCGCCGCCACCCAGGAACTGATCCGCTCGCGCATCAAGGTCAAGAGCATGAACTTCATGCGCGGACGCACCTTCGTCAACAAGTTCGTCATCATCGACGAGGCCCAGAACCTGACGCCAAAGCAGATGAAGACGCTGGTAACGCGTGCCGGCCCCGGCACCAAGATCATCTGCCTGGGCAACATCGCGCAGATCGACACGCCTTACCTGACCGAGGGCTCGTCCGGCCTCACCTACGTGGTCGACCGGTTCAAGGGCTGGAGCCACAGCGGCCATGTGACGCTGGCGCGCGGTGAACGCTCGCGCCTGGCCGACCATGCCGCGGATGTCCTTTAAGGGGCGCATCATCGCTAAAGACTAAGCCTCTGCACCCTCTGCACCCTCCGGAACCATCGGATGCCCTTGTAGGACCACGTCCGGCAGATTTGCCTACCGGCGTGGCCTAGCATCAAAGTATCCGGAGCGCCCGCCATTTCGGCACCTCGCGTGCCGGCGTCCGGCGGGCGTTTTTTTGCCCCTCCCGGCTTGTTGGATCGATGGAGACATTGATGGACAACCACCTGCACCACACACCGCTGCGGCTCGCGCTGGCCGGCAGCGTCGCGATTGCCGCCTTCTTGCTGCTCGCGGGCCCCGCGCTCGCCGCCGACGAAATGGTGATCCGCACCATGGGCCCCGTCAGCTACATCTGCGGGGGCATTGCCGCGGACGAACAGCAGCAACTGGCCGCGCAGCAGAAGAACTTCAACATCGGCCTGCTGTTCACCCAGGGCGAGCGCGGCGAGTACCTGGCCGACGTCGCCGTCAAGATGACCCGCGAAGGCCATGAAGTGGCCAGCTTTACCGCGTCCGGGCCCAAGTGCCTGATCAAGGCCCCGCAAGGCAGCTACAATATCGAAGCGACTTATAAGGGACAGGCCAAGTCGGTTAACGTGAGTACGGGCACCTACAACGCGCAACTGCGCTGGTAAGGCGCCAGGGGCGGCTCCCTCGCTGGGCTGCTCCCCTCGCGCCACGGCACCTGGCCCGGGACCGGACCGAGAAGGATGCCTCTGCGCCAGATAGCCCAAACCGGAAGACGCGTGCCCAGCCAGGCGCGCGCCTTGCTCAGTGCCCGCCTGCACCTGCTTTGCACGGCAGCATTGCTGCTCGCCGCCTGCGCCTCGACGCCGCCTGGGCGCCATAGCGCCCAGCCACGCCCGGCAGGCACCCCCATGGTGGATCCCAGCGCCGGACTGGAAGAAGTCTCCATCCAGGCGATGTCGCTGGTTGGCACGCCCTATCGCTACGGCGGCAATACGCCGGACTCGGGCTTCGACTGCAGCGGCCTGGTCCGCTATGTCGTGCTGCGCGCCGCCAACGTCAACCTGCCACGCACCACCGAAGCCATGGGCGAGCGCGGCGTGTCGCTGGAGCGCAACCAGGTGGCCTCGGGCGACCTGGTTTTCTTCAATACCACCGGCCGGGCCAACTCGCATGTCGGCATCTATGTCGGGCAGAACCGCTTTGTCCATGCGCCGTCCACCGGCGGCACGGTACGCCTCGAGGACATGACCAAGTCGTACTGGGCCTCTCGGTACAACGGCGCCCGGCGGGTCGCGGCGGGGATCGACCAGACGCCGGCATCCGTGGTGCCGCCGCAGGCCGCCCCGGCTGCACCACCACCGCCTTCCGTTGCTCCCCCGGCCCCGGTGGACGACGACCCGATCGCCGCATTCGCCAATCGTTAGCGATCGTCACCGTCCTTCGCCACAAACAAAAAAGCCAGGCATCTCGCCTGGCTTTTTGTTTGTTTGCTTGTGGAATCCGGCTGCCGTGCTTCAGAGCACGTGCTTGCCAATCCACCATGCAATGGCAGCCATGAACGCGGATGCCGGAATCGTCAGCACCCAGGCCCAGACGATGTTGCCGGCCACGCCCCAGCGCACCGCCGACATCTTCTGCACCGAGCCCACGCCGACGATGGCGCCGGTGATGGTATGGGTTGTCGACACCGGCACGCCCAGCGCCGAGGCAATGAACAGCGTGATGGCGCCGCCCGTCTCCGCGCAGAAGCCGCCTACCGGCTTGAGCTTGGTGATCTTCTGGCCCATGGTACGCACGATGCGCCAGCCACCAAACATGGTGCCCATGCCGATCGCCACGTAGCAGGAAACGATGACCCAGATCGGCGGCTCCGCGCCGCCCTGCGCCACGTGGCCGCTCGCGATCAGCAGCATCCAGATAATGCCGATGGTCTTCTGCGCGTCATTGCCGCCGTGGCCCAGGCTGTAGAGCGAAGCGGAGACCAGCTGCAGCCGGCGGAACCAGCGATCGACCCGCGACGGCGGCGTACGGAAGAACGTCCAGGCCACGATCACCATCATCAGCGAACCGAGCAGGAAGCCCAGCAGCGGCGAAATGACGATAAATGCCACGGTCTTGAGCAGGCCGCCGCCTACCAGCGCGCTGGTGCCGCTCTTGGCCACCGCGGCGCCAACCAGGCCACCGATCAGCGCGTGCGACGACGACGAGGGAATGCCGTAGTACCAGGTGATCAGGTTCCAGGCAATGGCGCCCATCAGCGCGCCGAAGATCACGTAGTGATCGACGATGTTGACATCGATCGTGCCGGTCCCCACCGTAGCCGCCACCTTCAGGTGGAAGATAAAAATCGCCACCACATTGCACATGGCCGCCATGGCCACCGCGTGGTGCGGCTTGAGCACGCCCGTCGACACCACCGTGGCAATCGAATTGGCGGCATCGTGAAAGCCGTTCATGAAATCGAACAGCAAGGCGAGAGCCACCAGCAAGCCGATGACCCACAGGCTCATTTGTATTGTTTGCATTCCGATTTGTGCCTCAGGCGTTTTCCAGGACGATGCCTTCGAGAATGTTGGCAACGTCCTCGCACTTGTCGGTAATGGTTTCGAGCTGCTCGTAGATAGCCTTCAGCTTGATCAGGCGCTTGACGTCCGTTTCGTCGCGGAACAGCTTGGACATGGCGGCGCGCATCACGCGATCGGCCTCGGACTCGAGCTGGTCGATCTGCTGCGCCGTCTTCAGGATGGCGCCGGCATTGCTCATGTCATCGAGCAGGCCGACCGCGATCTTGACCTGGTCGCAACACTGCACGCAGATGGAGGCCAGCTTGCGCGCCTCGTCGGTCAGGCTGGTCACGTCGTACAGCGAGATGGTTTCAGCCACGTCTTCCATCAGGTCGAGGATGTCGTCCATGGTGGTGATGAGCTTGTGGATCTCATCACGGTCCAGCGGCGTGATGAAGGTCTTGTGCAGCAGGTCGATCGTGTCGTGCGTGATGCGATCGGCTTTCTTTTCGGTGGCCTGCACGCGGCGGGCGTGGGCCTCGGCATTGGGCAGGTCGTTGACCAGCACTTCCAGCTCGCGGGCGGCGGTCACCGCGCAATCGGCATGCTGGTTGAAGTATTCGAAGAACTTGCCCTCGGTGGGCATGAATCGGCCGAACATGGAATGTTCCTTGTCGAAGCGCGGGGGCGCCGCGGGTAGTTATTACTAGTTACTGAATCAGGCGGGTACGCATTGCACGACAGCCGCCCGGAGGCGGCTGTCATCAAAACGCAACATTTTACAGGTTTGTGCGGCGATGCCGGGGGACTTTGACACGCGGCATGCACGATCGACTGTGGCCACCGAGCCACGATGCCCGGCAAGCGGCGCCAGGACTGGCTTCAGTTGTCGTTGTCGAAGAAGGCGGGGCCGCCGCTGAAGTTGTCGAACTTGGTGAACTGGCCCAGGAACGTCAGCCGCACGGTGCCAATTGGGCCGTTACGCTGCTTGCCGATGATGATCTCGGACGTGCCCTTGTCCTGCGAATCGGGGTTGTAGACCTCGTCGCGGTAAATAAACAGGATCACGTCGGCATCCTGCTCGATAGCGCCGGATTCACGCAAGTCGGACATCACCGGGCGCTTGTTCGGGCGCTGCTCCAGGCTTCGGTTCAGCTGCGACAGTGCAATCACCGGGCAGTTGAGTTCCTTCGCCAGGCCCTTGAGCGACCGCGAGATTTCCGAGATTTCGGTGGCGCGGTTTTCGCCGCCGCCCGAGCCCGACATCAGCTGCAGGTAGTCGATGACGATCAGTCCGAGCTGGCCGCACTGGCGCGCCAGCCGGCGCGAACGGGCGCGCAGCTCCATCGAGCTCAGCGCCGGCGTTTCGTCGATGAACAATTGCGCATCGTTCATGCGCTGGATGGCGTGCGTGAGCCGCGGCCAGTCTTCGTCGAGCAAGCGGCCGGTACGCAGGCGGTGCTGGTCGAGCCGGCCGACCGAGCCCAGCATACGCATGGCCAGCTGCGTGCCCGCCATTTCCATCGAGAACACCGCCACCGGCAGGCCCTGCTCCACCGCCACGTGCTCGCCGATATTCAGCGAGAAAGCGGTCTTACCCATGGAGGGGCGACCGGCCACAATGATCAGGTCGCCCGCCTGCATGCCGCTGGTCATGCGGTCCAGGTCGATAAAACCGGTAGGCACGCCGGTGACGTCGGTGCTGGAGTCACGGTGGTACAGCTCGTCGATACGCTCGACCACCTGGGTCAGCAGCGGCTGGATTTCCTGGAAACCCTTCTGCCCGCGCGAGCCTTCCTCGGCAATGGCGAACACCTTGGATTCCGCTTCGTCGAGCAGCTCCCGCACCTCGCGCCCTTTGGGGGCGAAAGCCGCGGTAGCGATATCGTCGGCCACGGTCACCAGCTTGCGCAGCACCGAGCGCTCGCGCACGATCTCCGCATAGCGACGGATATTGGCCGCGCTAGGCGTGTTCTGTGCGAGGGAATTCAGATAGGCCAGGCCGCCCACCTCTTCCGCCTTGCCCGCGCCTTGCAGCGTCTCGTAGACGGTGATGACGTCGGCGGGCTTGGTGGCGGCGATCAGCCGGGAGATGCTCTGGAAGATCATCCGGTGATCGAAGCGATAGAAATCCGCCTCGGACAGGAAGTCGGCGATACGGTCCCAGGCGGCATTGTCCAGCAGCAAGCCACCCAGCACCGATTGCTCGGCTTCGATGGAATGCGGCGGTACCTTGAGATTGTCTAGTTGGGGGTCTGCGACAGGCGCGTTCATAGGGAGGGATTATAACGGCCGGCGCCAGCGAGCCGGCGGAGAATTCGCAGCCGGCTGTTGGCACATCCTGCCATGTGACGACGGGACAACCAGCCCCGCCCTATAGCAACAAGGCATTGAGGCAAGCAAGGGGCACGGCCAAACAAAAAGGCAGGAGCGCGATGCTCCTGCCTTTTTGTTTGGTCAAGCAAGCGGCACTGGCACCCGGCTCCCACCACCCCGAAGGGCAAGGGGGAACCAGTAGCAAGGCCGATGCTTAGACGTGTTCGCCCAGGACGGAAACCGTCACGTCGACCAGCACGTCGGTGTGCAGCGAGACGCTGACCGGGTGGTCGCCAACAACCTTCAGCGGACCATTCGGCAGACGCACTTGCGCCTTCTCGACCTTGAAGCCTTGGCCAGCCAGGGCTTCAGCGATGTCGGCGTTGGTCACCGAACCGAACAGGCGGCCGTCAACACCCGACTTCTGGGTGATTTGCACGGTCAGGCCGTTCAGCTTTTCGCCTTCGGCTTGCGAGGCGGCCAGCTTTTCGGCGGCTGCCTTTTCCAGTTCAGCGCGCTTGACTTCGAACTCGCTGATAGCAGTCTGGGTAGCGCGGCGGGCCTTCTTGTTCGGGATCAGGAAGTTACGGGCGTAGCCGTCCTTCACGCGAACGATGTCACCCAGGTTGCCCAGATTGATGACTTTCTCAAGCAGAATAATTTGCATCGTGTTTTCTCCTTAACGGACCTAGGGCCGATCAGTTCTTGTGCAGGTCGGTGTAGGGCATCAGCGCGAGGAAACGCGCGCGCTTGATGGCCGTGTCGAGCTGACGCTGATAGTGCGCCTTGGTGCCGGTCAGGCGGGCCGGCGTGATCTTGCCGTTGTCGCCGATGAAATCCTTCAGGGTGTCCAGATCCTTGTAGTCGATCTGTTCCACGCCAGCCACGGTGAAGCGGCAGAAGCGCTTACGCTTGAACAGCGGGTTTTGCTGTTGGAAGCGCTTCTTGTTCTTGTTGTCACGTTTGACGAATGCCATGATTCAATCCTTTTCGAATGCTTTACATCCAGTGATGTGAAAGACGAGAGCCTTGCTGTTGCGGTGCTTGCGGGCCAGGAATCCTTCGCAGTCGAGCATCGCGCCGAGCGGGGTACGCTCAAGCCGCTGGCCGATCTGACCGATTCCCATGGCGGCGATGGCGAACTCCACCTGCCTGGGCGTTTGCGCCTCGACCGTCTCGCCCGCGTACTGCAAGATGCAGTTGACCACGGGGACCCCGGCCGGGGTGTAACGCAAGGCATCGCGTTCCGCGAGCGTTGCGCAGAGCCTTAACTGGTTCAACGCACTCTCCCGCACCGATGCCCGCACTTGCCGCCGCGGCGATCAACGCCCGCGGCAACCACAACAGTCCGCACTTAGGCGGCCTGGACTTCGCTGGTCTGTTGCGCGGCCTTGCGAGCTTCTTCGCGCTGCACTTCCTTCATCATCGGGGACGGTGCGGTTTCAGCCTTCTTGGTCTGAACGATGAGGTGGCGCAGCACTGCATCGTTGAACTTGAACGCGTGTTCGAGTTCAGCCAGGGTTTCCTTGCCGCATTCGATGTTCAGGCAAACGTAGTGAGCCTTGGCCAGCTTCTGGATCATGTAGGCCATCTGACGGCGACCCCAGTCTTCCACGCGGTGGATCTGGCCTTCCTGGGACGTGACCAGCGTCTTGTAACGCTCGATCATGGCCGGGACTTGTTCGCTCTGGTCCGGATGGACGATAAATACGATTTCGTAATGACGCATTGACGCTCCTTTTGGATAAGCTGCCCGAGCGCCATGTCCGGTGCAGCAAGGTTGAATAGCCTTAAAGTATAGCGTGCTTTTGCCATCGGGAGCAAGCCGCCTCAGTGTTCGGCGAACAGCGCCTGCAGCGCCGCCGGATCCTTTGCCAGTCCTGGCTCCGCAGCCAGAGCCAGGGCCAGGAGCACGCGCGCCTTGTAAGGATTGAGGTCGCCGGCAGAAACAAAGACACCCGACGCCGGCCGGGGAGGCGCAGGAATCGCCACATGCCCTGCCCCTGTGCGCGAACTGCGCACGACCGCCACCCCCGCGCCGGCCGCATCGACCAACGCCTCCACCAGCGACTGGTGGACCGAACCATTGCCGGCAGCCGCCACCACCAGGCCCGACACGCCCGCCTGCGCCAAGGCATCCACCACGATCCGACCCGGCTCCGCATAACTAGCCAGGATCTCGACCTGCGGCCACACGGAAGGCACCGGCCAGGCCTTGGCCGGCAAGCGGCCAGCGGTGCGCACGAAGCGCACCAGATTGTCCTGCACAAAACCAAGCGGCCCGGACACCGGCGACACAAAAGCATTCACCGCCGACGTGTGCGCCTTCACCACATCGCGCCCCGCATGAATCTCCTGGTTGATCACCAGCAGCACGCCCTTGCCCGCCGCATCAGCGTCAGCTGCCACGCGCACCGCATCCAGCAGGTTCAACGGGCCATCCGCCGACAACGAGGTCGAAGGCCGCATGGCAGCTGTCAGCACCACCGGCACCGTGCCCACGCAAGCCAGGTGCAGCAGCATGGCCGTTTCTTCCAGGGTATCGGTGCCGTGCGTAATGACAATGCCCGACACATCGGGCTGCGCGGACCAGAATGTCACGCGCTCCACCAGCCTGGACCACAGCGCGAACGACATGTCTTTGCTATCTACCTGAGCCACCTGCTCCGCCTCGACCCGCGCCACCGCGCCCAGCGCCGGCACCGCATCGAGCAGCGCAGTCACCGGCACCGTGGCCGCCTGGTACTTGGCGCTGCTGGCTGGATTGGAAGAAGAACCGGCAATGGTTCCGCCGGTAGCGAGCACGACAACACGAGGCAGGAGAGACATGGCGGGAAAGTGGTCGAGAGCCAGGAAGGTTGAACAGCGCACAACGCAAGACGCTTCGGGTGCCGCGGATTGTAACCCTCCACCCACTCGTCACGGCACGCGCCAGGACCCGTGGGACGCACCTGTCAATGCGCAAACTCCCAAAATTCCGCTTGCACTTCACTCGATACTGTATAAAATCACAGCATACTGTTTAAACATACAGTGCTTTCAAACACCGGCGACCATGGCGACCCTGACACCGCGACAGCAGCAGATTTTCGACTTGATCCGCAGCAGCCTCCAGCACACGGGCTTCCCGCCCACGCGCGCCGAGATCGCCGCCAAGTTCGGCTTCTCCTCACCCAACGCAGCCGAGGAACACTTACGTGCCCTGGCCCGCAAAGGCGTGATCGAGCTCACCCCCGGCGCCTCGCGCGGCATCCGCCTCAAGGTCTCGCGCAGCGACTCCGAGCTACCCGACCAGTTCTCCCTGCCCATGGCCGGCGTAATGCAGCTGACGCTGCCGCTGGTCGGGCGCGTCGCAGCTGGCAGCCCGATCCTCGCCGCCGAACACATCGACCGCCAATACCAGGTCGACGCCTCGGTCTTCGACGTGCAGCCTGATTACCTCCTCCGGGTGCGTGGCCTCAGCATGCGCGACGCCGGCATCCTCGACGGCGACCTGCTTGCCGTCAAACGCGCCAGCGAAGCCGCCAACGGCAAGATCGTCGTAGCCCGCCTGGGCGACGACGTCACCGTGAAGCGCCTAAACCGCCGCGGCGACACCATCGAGCTGATCGCCGAGAACCCCGACTTCCCCAGCATCATCGTGCAAGCCGGTCGCGAAGAGTTCTCACTGGAAGGCATCGCCGTCGGCCTGATCCGCCCCGGCGCCTTCTGACGAGTGCGGCTGAGGCGGGCGAACCCCGATCAAGCCGACACCCGATTGTGCCAACGCGCCCGCGTAGCGGGTACCGCTAACTGTTGTTGCAAGTCACCAGGTGTAGCCATGCTGCCAGCCAACCGCCTCTCCGCCCGCCGCCCCGTCAAACCCGTGCCCTTCCGCCAATCCAAAGGCGTTCGCATCTACCAGGGCGCGCAACGACGCACCATGGTCGGCAGCATGGCCGCGATCTGCCGAATGCTTGAGCTGGAGGATTCCTCCAAGCTCGGCGTTTAAGCAGGCGGCACAGAAAAAAATTTGTGCAGAGTACTAGCCATCCGGCTTTTGGCATTGTATGATCTTGTTCTTCGTTGTTCGGCACTTAGCTGAACGGCATCGACGGTGGCTGTAGCTCAGTTGGTAGAGTCCAGGATTGTGATTCCTGTCGTCGTGGGTTCGAGTCCCATCAGCCACCCCAAGAATTAAAAGAGTTAGCAGGTATGTGCCCGCTAACTTAATCTGAATTTTGGAATGAGAACTTCCAAAGTTTGGAACTTGAAAAGCCCACCCCTTCGGTGGGCTTTTTGCTTTTGGGGCTTGGCATCGAAGCTTGACACTGTATATCCATACAGTTAACTCAACTTTAGGCACCCCCAGTCAGGCGGCTTTTATACTGGATATCCATACAGTGTAAGTGAGAGAGACATGTTCGCCTGCGCCCCCGGTACCGTCTACCTCTACAGCCAATCCCATGGGGCTGCGCGTTTGGCCATCCGCTGCCTCCACCTGACCATAGAAGATCCGCTGCTCACAGCCGACACCTGGAACCCTGAGGTTGGGGCCGCCGCCCAGGCAGCCGGCGCCACCCTTACCCTGACGGGGGTCGATACCGCAGCAATCATGGCGCTGCCATGGACAATCGACCGCCTGGCGTTCGATTACCGGGGCGCTCGGCTGAGCTTCCAGCTCGCCTACAGCATCCAGTTCGTCGGTCCTCGCTCGATTTGCCTGCGCACCCGCGGCGAGCGCCACTACGCCATCCGCGCGGAGATGGCATGCCCCGTGTGACCCACCAGGCTGGCTCAATCTTCCTGGAAACGCAGTTCCTGCCCGGCGACACGGCAGTGCCGCGACTCTCCTCCCGGATCGCGGCACTTTTCTTTACGGTACAACCTGTCCTGGAAGGCCTGCGGGACGCCGCCCCCTGGCGGCCGGCGGCGGCCGCGCCTACACGGATGCAGGAGCCCCACCGGAGCTCAG
>NZ_BAAILO010000346.1:0-206 GCF_054589115.1 Cupriavidus sp. 8B
GCCGTCGCGATAGGACTCGCGCAGCAGGACGGCGGGGGGCGAGTTGCGGTTGGGGACGTGTTCGATATACATGAACACTTATTCAAGCACAAAGCTACTGAAACGCAATAGATAAATGCTAATTTACATGGCTACATAATAGTCTCAAAAAATGGCCGACACCCAGCGCCGATGCGGGTTCCGGCTATTCGAGAAGCCAAAGCTCG
>NZ_BAAILO010000347.1:0-8597 GCF_054589115.1 Cupriavidus sp. 8B
GTTTAGGAAGAATAGGTCTTTCTTTCTTTTGTCTCCACCCTCTTTGCCGCGCAAAGAAAAGTGACCGGCAGCCCCCGCAGGGGGATGTCGTACGGCTCTTGGGTCCAAAAACCAACGCCGCCCAAAAAAGACACCAACCAATACAACAAGAGCTAACTGGTCTGCCCTTGCCCCCAACCACCCCTATCCCCCTTTAATCCTCCAGATACCTCTCCACCAACCTAGCCCAATAAGCCGCCCCAACCGTCAAATTCTCATCATTAAAATCATACCCAGCGTTATGCAGCAAAGGCTGCCCCGCCCCATTCCCCATCCGCACAAAACACCCCGGCCGCTGCTGCAGGAAGTAAGCAAAATCCTCACTCCCGGCGATCAGCGGGAAATTCGCCACCACGTTGTCAGGCCCAACCAGCTCCTCAGCCACCTGGCGAGCGAACTCGGTCTCGCGCTCACTGTTGACCAGCACCGGGTAGCCCCGGATGTAATCGATCTCCACCGTAGCGCCATAGCCCTCCACATGTGAAGTCACCAGCTTGCGGATGCGATCTTCCAGCGTGCGCCGCACATCGGGGCTGAACGACCGTACGCTCAGCTCCAGCTTGGCGCTCTCGGGAATCACATTGGGCACATGCCCGGCATGCAGCGTCCCGATGGTGACCACGGCGGTTTCGTTCGGGTCGATATTGCGCGACACGATGCTCTGCAGCGCCATCACCAGGCTGCCGGCGACCAGGATCGGGTCGATCGACTGGTGCGGGCGGGCCGCGTGGCCGCCCTTGCCGCGGATGGTGATGGCGACCGTATCGCAGGCCGCCATGAACGGGCCGGCGCGGAACATGAAGGTGCCGGCCTCCACGCCGGGGTGGTTGTGCAGCCCGAAGATCGCGTCGCAGGGGAAGCGCTCGAACAGGCCGTCGGCGAGCATGCGCTCGGCGCCGCCGCCGGAGCCGATTTCTTCGGCGGGCTGGAAGATCAGGTTGACGGTGCCGTTGAAGTTGCGCGTGCGGGCCAGTTGGCGGGCCGCGCCCAGCAGCACGGCGGTGTGGCCGTCGTGGCCGCAGGCGTGCATCTTGCCGGCGTGGATGCTGGCGTACGCCAAGCCAGTGCGCTCATGAATGGGCAGCGCGTCCATGTCGGCGCGCACGCCGATGCTGCGCGGACCACCGCCTTCGCGCAGCGTGCCGACCACGCCGGTGCCGCCGACGCTGCGCGTCACCTCGTAGCCCCAGGCATCGAGCCAGGTGGCGACCAGCTCGGCGGTGCGCACTTCGTCGAAGGCGAGCTCGGGGTGTTGGTGGATGCTGTGGCGGATGGCTTCCAGCTCGGCGCGGCTGTCGACGGTGTCGGCCAGCTCACAGAATCGTGAAGCGCGGGAGGTGGAGGGAGAGGCGGCGGCGGGTCGGGTCGCGTGCGAGTCGGCAAGAAGTGACTCGATCAGTTCGGGGGCGTGTTCTGACATGGCAGTACTCGTTTTTCTGAGGCCTTTGCGGGGCGTATAGAAAACAGTATTTCACGCTGGGCGCAGAGCGCAAACGGTTTAACCCTTTGTAGCGAAATCAGGGGAACAACTGTTGCGAACGGGGGACGATCCCGCGCTCAAAGGGATAGTGGGGAGATTTGCAGGCGTGCGGTGCAGGTGTGCGGTGCCGGTGTCGACAGCGGTACAAGCGACAGGCAAAAAGCCGGATCTGCGTTGTCGTGCTCCCCTCTCCCCCTGAGGGGAGAGGGTGAGACAGCCGTCGTCATGGCGCGTGGTTTTGGCCCAGCCTACGCGTACGCCACCACCGTCTGGCCCTGCTCGCCCAGGCCGTCGATGCCCAGGCGCATGGTGTCGCCCGCCTTGAGGAAGCGCGGCGGCTTGAAGCCCATGCCCACGCCCGGCGGCGTGCCGGTGCAGATCAGGTCGCCGGGGTGCAGCGTCATGAAGCGGCTGACGTAGCTCACCAGCGTGGCCACGTCGAACACCATGGTGGCGGTGCTGCCCTTTTGCACGCGCTCGCCGTTGACCTCCAGCCAGAGCCCCAGCGCTTGCGGGTCGGCCACTTCGTCGCGCGTGACCAGCCACGGGCCGACCGGGCAGAAGGTGTCGCAGCCCTTGCCCTTGTCCCAGGTGCCGCCGCGCTCGATCTGGAATTCGCGCTCGGAGACGTCGTTCACCACGCAGTAGCCGGCCACATGCGAGAGCGCATCGGCGAGCGGGACGTCGCGCGCGACCTTGCCGATCACCACGCCCAGCTCCACTTCCCAGTCGGTCTTCTCGGAGCCGCGCGGCAGCATCACCGTGTCGTTGGGCCCGTTGAGCGAGCTGTTGGCTTTGAGGAAGACGATGGGCTCGGCCGGCAACGCCATGCCGGCCTCGGCGGCGTGGTCGGCGTAGTTCAGGCCGATCGCCACGATCTTGCCGATGCCGGTCCAGGGCACGCCGTAGCGCTCTGCCTGCACCACCGGCAGCGTGGCCGGGTCCAGCTTGGCCAGGCGCGCCAGCGCCTCGGCGGACAGCTCCCGCGGCCCGAGGCCGTCGAGCACGCCGGACAGGTCGCGCACGCGGCCTTCGGCATCGATCAGACCCGGGCGTTCCGCGCCCGGCTTACCCACACGTACTAGTTTCATCGTTTCCCCTTGGCTTCGGTGGCGATGCGGCCGGCGGGCTCGGAAAGGGTCCGCGCGACCACGGTCAGGACTTCTTTTGCAGTGTTCTCGGAATGCTGGCGCAGCACCTGCGCCAGCCGCAGGCGGCCCGGTTCGCGCAGCGCGGCCATGATGGCCTCGTGCTCCTCATGCGACTCCTGCCAGCGCAGCATATCCGCATTGGCGGCGCCGCGCGCGCGGTGGACCTTGCTCATCAACGTGGCGTAGATGCCGGCCAGCACCGGATTGGCGGCGCCGTCGATGATCAGCTGGTGGATTTCCTGGTTGGTGCGGAAGTACTCGGTGCGCCGCCCGGCGGCGTGGGCCTCCAGCATGGCCTGGTGCTTGCGCTCGAGCCGCGCCATGGCCGCCTCAGACAGGCGCGCCGCCGCGAGTTCGCCGGCCGTGGCTTCAAGCCCGTGCAGCGTCTCGAAGGTGGAGCGCAGCTCATCGAAGTCGAGCGGCGCCACGCGGTAGCCGATGTACTGCCGATGCAGCACCAGGCCTTCGGACACCAGCACCTTGAGCGCCTCGCGCAGCGGCGTCTTGGAGACATCGAACATCTCGCAGAAGGCACGCTCGTCGATGCGCGCGCCGGGGGGCAGTTCGCCCTCTTCGATCATGGTGCGCAGCCGGGCGGCGATTTCGGCCGACATGCCGAGGGTGCGCAGGCGGGTGGATTTAGGAAGCGTTTGAGTCACAGACATCACCGGGATGGGGAACATGCACCACAAGAAGGCTAACACATCCCAAAATTGTGCGTTTGCTTAACAATAAAATCAATGACTTACGACAGTTGTAATTACAGATTACGTATCCTATACTCCGTCCCAGTTGCGCGACACACAACACAAACCGCTCTACCATTCCCCCAAAGGAGACAAGCGTCATGCAAACGACAAGCCGGGCTGCAGCGCTAACGGAGACGAAGAGCTCCGTACGCTGGAAGATTTTCCTGATGATGTTGTTCCTCATCGCCATCAACTACATCGACCGGGCCTCGCTCTCGGTAGCGATGCCGCTGATCGCCAAGGAGTTCGACCTCAGCCCCACCATGCAGGGGCTGATCCTCAGCTCCTTCTTCTGGACCTACGCGGTCATGCAGATTCCCGGCGGCATGCTGGCGGACAAGTACAAGCCGCGCATCGTGATCGCCACCGCCACCATCTTCTGGGGCGCCTTCCAGGCCCTGGCGGCGGTGTGTACCAGCGCCGGCGCCCTGCTGCTGACCCGGCTCGGGCTGGGCGCGGCTGAAGCGCCGATCTACCCGGCCGGCGGCAAGCTCAACGCGATCTGGATGACGCAGAACGAACGCGGCCGCGGCGCCACCCTGTTGGATGGCGGCGCGCCGCTGGGCGCGGCGCTCGGCGCCATCATCATCACCTGGCTGATCACCGCGCTGGGCTCCTGGCGCCTGGCCTTCGTGGTCGCCGGCGTGGGCACCGTGCTGGCTGGCCTGGCAGCGTGGTACTACGTGCGCAACTCCCCGCGCGAGCACCGTGGCGTCAATGAGCTGGAAGCCAGCTATATCGAAGCCGCGCAAGCCACCGAGCATCGCGCCGAGCCGGCCAACCTGTCGGGCCGCTCGCTCGACTTCCTCAAGTACCGCTCCGTGTGGTGCATGGCAATCGGCTGGATGTGCTTCAACAGCGTGTTCTACGGCCTGCTGACGTGGATGCCCAACTACCTGAACAAGGTGCACGGCTTCGACATCAAGCAGATGGGCGGCGCCAGCTTCATCATCTTCTTCTCCGGCTTCGTCGGTGAACTGGTCGGCGGCTGGATCGCGGACAAGTGGAAGGCGGCGGGCGGCAGGCCCAACCTGGTGATGCGCACGCTGTTTGGCATCGCCGCCGTGGTGGCTACCGTGTCGATCTTCTCGGTGGCCTATGTGAAGGATCCGGTAGTCGTGGTGGTCCTGCTCTCCTGCACGCTGTTCTTCCTGCGCTGGTGCGGCCTGTTCTGGTGCATCCCGTCCATCCTCGGCACCCGCAACAAGGTGGGCGTGCTGGGCGGCATCATGAACCTGGGCGGCAATATCGGCGGCATCACCGTGCCCATCATCGTCGGCATGATCGTGCAGTTCACCGGCTCGTACTTCCTGGCGCTGATGTTCTTTGCCGCCGCCGGCGTGGGCCTGCTGCTGTCCTCGACCGCGATCGACTACGAGAAGAAGCTGCCGGTCTGAGCCCGGCGCGATCTCCACGACCCGTTCCATCCCAAGGCCGCGCCGCGCCGGCACCTACCGGCAGCGCCGCGGCATGAACCGCTCCCGTCCTGGCAGCGCACCCCGCGCCGGGCGGTGGAGGAGACACCTCATGAAAACAAGTCAACGCAAGCTGGCGCGCGCCGCCACGCTGGCCGCCCTGCTGCTGCTCGGCAACGCCCACGCACAAAACGCCGCGCCGCCGGCCGCAGCGCAAACCGCCACGCAGTCCGCCGACCTGCCCACGGCGCAGCCCGAAGCCGTCGGCGTCGATTCGCGCAAGCTCATCGAGCTATCCCAGTGGATCCGCCGCGACCAGCTCGACGTGCGCAGCCTGCTCGTCATCAAGGACGGCAAGCTGGTGTTCGAGCGCTATGGCGACGAACTCGGCCGCGACTACAACCACGAGCTGTACTCGGTCACCAAGTTCATCAGCGCGCTGCTGGTCGGCACGCTGGTGGGCGACGGCAAGCTCACCCCGCAGGACAAGCCCGCCCCGCTGCTGGCCGCGGCGCGCCCGGACCTGGCGCCGGCGCTGGCCGACAAGCAGGACATCGAGCTGCGCCACCTGATGTCGATGTCCAGCGGCCTGTCCTACAAGCTGGTGGAAGGCACCGATACGCTCTACTACGGCGTGCCCGACCGCCTGAAGGTCGCCGCCTCCGCCGCGGTGCGCACCAAGGCCGGCACGGAGTTTGATTACATCGACGTCAACCCCGTCCTGGTGGGCGCCACCATCACGCAGGTTAGCGGCCAGCCCGAGCAACGCTATGCCGAGGCGCGCCTGTTCAAGCCGCTCGGCATGTCGCACTACCGCTGGGACGGCGCCGACGGCAAGGGTGCGGTCTCGGGCGGCTGGGGCTTGCGGCTGCGCTCCATCGACATGGCCAAGCTCGGCCTGCTGATGCTCAACCAGGGCAAATGGCAAGGCCAGCAGATCGTGCCCGCTGACTGGGTGGCGCGCATGACCACGCCCGCCGGTCCGGCCGCCGACTATGGCTACTACTGCTGGGTCAACAACATCGTGAAGAGCGAGCGCGAGTTCAGCGCGATGGGCTTCAAGGGCCAGTTCATCACCGTGCTGCCGCAGCAAAACACCGTGGTGGTGATGAACAGCATCATGTCCACCGCCGGCGGCCTGCGCGACGCGGCTTACCTGGATCTCTACCGCAAGATGGTCAACGACTACGTGCTGCCTGCCCTGCAAGCCGGCAACAAGGTCAGGCCGGACGCAGCGCGGCAAGCGGCGCTGCAGAAAGAGCTGGCGCTGGCCCGCGCCAGCCACGGCAAGCCCGGCACCGCCCTCGCCTTCAACGACAAGCCCGAACAATAACGAGCATGGCCCGGGCGTCGCATCGCATCGGGCCACGCCATCTCCTGAGAGCTTTATTCCCATGACCAAACGCACCCTCCTCGGCATGCTCACGCCGTCTTCCAACACCGCGCTGGAGCCCATCACCAGCGCCATGGTGAGCGGCCTGCCGAACGTCAGCGCGCATTTCTCGCGCTTCACCGTCACCGAGATCTCGCTGCGCGACCAGGCGCTGGGCCAGTTCGATCTCGACAAGATCATCGGCGCGGCCAAGCTGCTGGCCGATGCACGCGTGGACGTGATCGCGTGGAACGGCACCTCGTCCGGCTGGCTCGGCTTCGAGAAAGACCAGGCGCTGTGCCGCCAGATCACCGAAGCCACCGGCATTCCCGCCACCACCTCGGTGCTGGCGCTGAACGAAATCCTGGAGAAGACCGGCGCGGGCGACTTCGCCTTGGTGACGCCTTACCTGGACGACGTGCAGCAACGCATCGTGCAGAACTACAAGCGCAACGGCTTTAGCTGCACGGCCGAGCGTCACCTGGACCTGCACGTGAACTACAGCTTCGCCGAGGTGGAAGAAGACACCATCCGCCGCATGGTGCGCGAAGTGGCGCAGCACAAGCCGTCAGCCATCACCACGTTCTGCACCAACCTGCGCGCCGCGCACCTGGTGCAAGAACTGGAAGCCGAAACCGGCATCCCCGTCTACGACACCATCTCCACCGTGGTGTGGAAATCGCTGCGCCTGGCCGGCGTGGACACGCGCGCGCTGCGCGGCTGGGGCCGCCTGTTTGCCGAAGTGGAATGAAGGAGCAGGGCGCATGAACACCGAACTCGATCTCGTCATCCGCAACGCCGAAGTGGTCACCGCCTCCGACCGCTTCACCTGCGATATCGGCGTGCGCGACGGCCGCATCGCCATGCTGGGCCACGACCTGCCGCGCGCCGCGCGCGAAATGGATGCCACCGGCCTGTTGGCGCTGCCGGGCGGCGTGGATGGCCACGTCCACCTGGACCAGCCCATGCCCGACGGCATGCGCATGGCGGATGATTTCTTCACCGGCACGCGCGCGGCGGTGTGCGGCGGCACCACCACGGTGATCCCGTTCGCGGCGCAGGAAAAGGGCGGCTCGCTCAAGGCAGCGGTGGCGGACTACCATCGCCGCGCCGAAGGCCGCGCGGTGGCGGATTACGGGTTCCACCTGATCGTGGCGGATCCTACGCCGGAAGTCCTGCAGAACGAATTGCCCGAGTTGATTCGCAAGGGCTACACCTCGTTCAAGGTCTACATGACCTACGACGACCTGAAGCTGTCCGACCGCGAGATGCTGGACGTGCTCGACGTGGCCAAGCGCAACGATGCGCTGGTGATGGTGCATGCCGAGAACGCGGACTGCATTTCCTGGCTCACCGAGAAGCTGGTCGGGGAAGGGCGCATCTCGCCGCGTTTCCACGGCATGGCGCGCCCGGCGCTGGTGGAACGCGAAGCCACGCACCGCGCGATCACGTTCGCCGAGCTGGTCGATGTGCCGATCCTGATCGTGCATGTTTCCGGCAAGGAAGCGATCGAGCAGATTCGCTGGGCACAGGGCAGGGGACTACCGATCCTGGCGGAGACTTGCCCGCAGTACCTGTACCTGACCGCCGAGGATATGGGGTTGCCTGGCGATGATGGCTATGAGGGCGCCAAGTGCGTCTGCAGCCCGCCGCCGCGCGATCCCGAGAATCAGGCGGCGGTCTGGCGTGCGCTGACCAATGGCGTGTTCAGCGTGTTTTCCTCGGACCATGCGCCGTTCAATTATGACGATCCGCAAGGCAAGAAGCTGGGCGGCACGGCTCAGCCGTTCGACCACATTCCCAATGGCGTGCCCGGCATCGAGACGCGCCTGCCGCTGCTGTTCAACGGCATCGCGCAAGGCCGGCTTTCGCTGCATCAGTTTGTCGAGCTGACTTCGTACCGGCCGGCGCGGCTGTATGGCTTGTATCCGCGCAAGGGGACGATTGCCGTGGGCGCCGATGCGGATATCGCGTTGTGGGATCCTCAGCGCAAGGTGCGGATCGCCAATAGCGACCTGCATCATGCGGTGGACTACACGCCCTATGAAGGCATCGAAGTCACCGGCTGGCCGGTGCATTGCTTCTCGCGCGGGGAGTTGCTGGTGGAGGATGGGAAGTACCTGGAGCCGGCGCCGGGGCGGGGAAGGTTCTTGCCGGCGGGGGCGCCTTCGCTGGTTTGATGACGCCTCTCCCTGCGTAGTGACGTCTTGTTTTTGATTCATCGGACTCTGTGTGGGCCGCCGGGCGAAGTCAGGCGCCGGCATGGCAAGAGCACTCGCACGCAATCGCGCCGGTTTGCTCCCCTCTCCCGCGCGGCGGGAGAGGGGTTGGGGGAGAGGGCGGGCATCAGCAAGAGCGAGGCGCATCACCTTGAGCGAACGCCCGCCCTCT
>NZ_BAAILO010000347.1:8715-21521 GCF_054589115.1 Cupriavidus sp. 8B
GTGGCATTGCATGTGTATCGCTCTCGCTCGGGTAGAAGACCCACACGTAAGTCCGAATGGCCTATTTTTTCCGGACACGATCATGCGTATTCTTGTTGTTAATCCCAATATTTCAGAGAGCGTTACCGAGCTGATCCGCGCGGAGGCTGCGCGCACGGCTTCGCCCGGGACTGCGTTGACGATGGCTACGGCGCAGTTTGGCGTGGCATACATCGAGACGCGGTTCGAGGCGCTGGTGGGCGGCTATGCGACGGCTTGTGCGGCCGCCGAGCATCAGGGGCAGTTCGACGGCTTGGTGGTAGCGGCATTTGGCGATCCGGGCCTGGCGGGCTTGAAGGAACTCTTCAACGTGCCGGTGGTGGGCATGACGGAAGCGGCGCTGGCCAGCGCGTGCCTGCTTGGGCAGCGCTTCTCCATCATTGCGATTTCGCACCGGATCGAGGCCTGGTACCGCGAGTGCGTGGCGGCCAACGGGCTGACCTCGCGGCTGGCCAGCGTGCGTTCGTTGCAGCAGCCGTTGCGCGATATCGGCAGCGTGCAGGAGGATCACGCGGCACGGCTGGAGGAGCTAAGCCTGAAGGCGGTGCGCGAGGATGGCGCGGATGTGATCATCGTGGCCGGCGCGCCGCTGGCCGGGCTGGCGCGTACGCTCAAGGACCGGATTCCGGTGCCGGTGGTGGATGGCGTGTCGAGCGCGATCCGGCATTGCGAGAGCCTGGTTGCGCTGGCGCCCGCAGGCGCGGCGGAGGGCAGCTTTGCGCGGCCGCCGCGCAAGCCGAATCGCGGGTTGCCGCCTACGCTGGCGGCGATGCTGGACTAAGGCGCGCTGTCGGGCGCGGGCTCCGTCTCATATAATCTCCCGGCCAAGCATTTCGATGCGACCGCCGGAGAGAATACCTTGCGACAAGCCTTGTTGATCGTCGATGTCCAGCCCACGTTCTCGCCGCCGCAATGGCTGATCGATGGCCTGCTGCCACTGATCGGCCAGATGCCTTCGGTGGCGACCGTGGAACACCATGACGAATCGCGCACGCCATTCATGCGCCAGCTCGGCTGGGCACCCGGCTCCGGCGACCAGTCCCTGATTCCGGCGGATCGCGTGTTCGTGAAGCATGGTTATCTTCCGTCCGCCGATGCGATTGCCCATCTGCGCGAGCTGGCGCCGGAACGTGTCCTTGTTGCCGGCATCCAGACCGAGACCTGCGTGCTGGCTGCGGGCTTCACGCTGTTTGATGCGGGCCTGCAGCCTACGCTGATCTCCGACCTCACCGTCGGGTCTTCTCTCGATCCTTCCGGTGCGCTGGGCGCGAAGCTGTGGCGGCATCATTTCGGCAGCGTGGTGACACGCGCCGACATCATTGCGCAAGCCTAGCCCGCGCTCAGGCCGCCACCCGCAAACCCAGTTCGCCCAGGCTTGCGCGCAGCGCTTGCTTGAGCGGCGTGCGCGGCAGCTCGCCCACCAGGGCGGCCAGGGCCGTGCCATCGAGCGCGTGCGGCACCTTCCACAAGTAAGCCATCTCGGCCAGCTCGCGCCACATCGGCACCACCGCTGCGCCGGTGCGGATCAGCCACCAAGGCATGCCGCCCACGCGCGGTGCGTGCGGCATGCCGCTGGCTTCGGCCAGCGCGCTCACCAGTTCATCGCCCGTTAGCGTATATCCCGCGAAATGCAGCACGGTGTGTCCCCGCAGATCCGCGTGGCGCCGTGCCACCGCCTCGAAGGCCTGCGCCAGGTCGGGCAGGTAGGCCCAGGCATGCGCGCGGTCGCGCGGGCCGGGATAGACCACCTTGCCTTGATCGAGCGACCTGGCGATCGCCAGGTCCATCCATGAGCCGCGCCCCGGGCCGCCGAAGAAGTCGCCGGCGCGGATGATCACGCTGCGCAGCCCGGGCGCGCGCTCGCGCATGGCGGCCTCGATGGCGCGGCGGATCTCGCCCTTGCGCGCGCTGGGCCGCTCGGCGGTGTCGGGGCGCAGCAGCGCAGGCATCGACTCGCCGAAGTTGTAGACGTTGCCGGGAAAGAGCAGCAGGGCATCCAGCGCCTGCGCCACCGCCATCGCGCTGCGCGCCAGTGCTTCGGCGTGCTGCTCCCACTCGGTATAGACCGGGTTGAGCGCGTTCACCACCACGCTGGCGCCGCGCGCCGCGGCGAGCAGTTGCGCGGTGTCGGCCACGTCGATGGCCAGGCCGCGCACATTTTGCGGCACCGTGCCGGCCAGCGCACGGCGTGCCTGCGCCAGCACGGTCCAGCCGGCGGCGGCAAAGGCGTCCACCAAGGTGCGGCCGAGCCGGCCGTTGGCGCCGAGTATCAATACGGTGTCGCGCATCACGTTCTCCTGCATCACGTTCCCCTTGTGGCATCGCCTGAAGACCATTGTGGACAATCCTTCGCTTCTCCACAATTGTATGATTTGGCAACTCACGAATTCATTTTTGAATAGTCAGCCAGGCAAGGAGCGATAGAGAGAATGGCCGAAGAATTCGACTGGGCGCTGATGCGCTCCTTCCTGGCCGTGATGGAGGCCGGCAGCCTGCTGGGCGCGGCGCGCCAGCTTTCCAGCAGCCAGCCCACGCTTGGGCGCCACGTGGCGCAACTGGAGGCGCAGCTCGGCGTGCCGCTGTTCGAGCGCACCGGCCACGGCCTGCAGCCCACCGATGCCGCGCGCGCCATCGCCGGGCACGCGCGTGCCATGCAGCAAGGGGCCGATGCGGTAGCGCGCACGCTGGCGCGCGACCAAGCGGGCATTGCGGGGACGGTGCGCATCTCCGCCAGCCGCGCGGTGGCGAGCTACCTGCTGCCGCCGCTGCTGGCGGACCTGCGCCTGCACGAGCCGCAAATCGCCATCGAAGTGGTGTCGTCCAACGCCGTCAGCAACCTGCTGCGGCGCGAGGCCGATATCGCCATCCGCATGGTGCGGCCGACGCAGGCCTCGCTGATCGCGCGCAAGGTGGCGTCCGTGGCGCTATGCGCCTGCGCCCACGAGGACTACCTGCGGCGCAAGGGCGTGCCGCGCACGGCGCAAGACCTGTTGCGCTTTGACCTGATCGGCTATGACCACGACGACACGATCCTGCGCGGCTTTCGCGCCATGGGCGTGGAGGTCGCCCGCGAGGCGTTTGCGGTGCGCAGCGATGACGATATCGTGCTGTGGCAGTCGATCCGCGCCGGCCTGGGCGTGGGCTTTGCGGCGCGCTATATCGCCGCCGGCGATGCGCGCGTGCGCACCGTGCTGCCGGCGCTGTCCATTCCGCCGCTGCCGGTCTGGCTCACCGTGCACAGGGAAATCCGCGGCAGCGCGCGCATCCGCGCGGTCTACGATTTTTTGGCCAGCGCCATTCCCGCCGCGCTGGCAGCGCCGTGAGCATACGTTCTCACCGCCCTACTCATCCAGCCTGACATGCTCCGCCAGATGACTGACCACGGTGGCGATGCGCCGCAAATGCCGGGACTCGGGATGCGTCAGCAGCCACAGGTCGGTGTCGCACTCGTCCAGCGTGCCGGTGAGCGCCACCAGCTTGCCGCTGCGCCGCCCGATCATCAGCGAGACAATGCCGGCGCCGAGCCCTGCCTCGACGCCTTCCAGCACGCCGGCGATGCTGTTGACGCGGTACTGCGGCGCCACGCGCGGCAGGTGCTTGCGGCGCCAGCGCACTGACGGGTGATCGGGCATGGCCTCATCCGGCGCGATCCAGGGCAGGGCCGCTAGCGCGGCAAGGTCGACGCAGCCGCCGGGCTTGGGCAGCGCGATGCCCGCCGCCTCCACCAGCTCCCGCGCCGCGAACACCGCCACACGCAGGGGGCCGAGGCACTTGCCGATCAGGTGATCGGGCGGATGCCGCGTAGCGCGCACGGCGATGTCGGCGTCGCGCCGGGTCAGGCTGACCAGCTCATTGGTGGCGATCAGCTCGAAGCTCAGCCCGGGATGCTGGCGCCCGAGCGGCGCCAGCGCCGGCAGCACCATGCCATGCAGCACGGTATCGGTGGTGGTGATGCGCACCAGGCCCGACACCGTGCCCGCGGATACCGAAGCATGCGCGCGCGCCGCCTCCAGCTCGGCCTCGATGCGTTCGGCATGCTGCGCGAACTGCTGTGCGAGTTCGGTCGGCAGGTAGCCCGCGCGGCTGCGCTCGAACAAGCGCCGCCCCAGTCCTTTCTCGATGCGCTGCAGCGCGCGGAACACGGTGGAGGCATCGAGCCCGAGCCGGCGCCCGGCTTCGGCCAGCGTGGCGCCGCGCACCAGTGCCAGCACCACGTCGAGATCGGGGGAAGAGAGTTGGTAGGGGATATTCATTGCAAATCTGCAGTCATGACTTGCGCCTGCGCGCATTGCGATTGCACTGTCGCAATCCTAGACTGCCTGCACAGCCACCACAAGCCGTGGCGGCAAACCCCGAAGCTCCGAACCCAAAACAGCGAGAACAACCCGATGAAGCTCTACTACTCCCCTGGCGCTTGCTCCCTGGCCGTCCATATCGCATTGCGCGAAGCCGGCCTGCCATTCACGCTCGCCAAGGTCGACCTGGCACAGCACAAGCTGGCCGAGCCGGAAAACGGCAACGATGACTTCTACAAGGTGAGCCCGCGCGGCTATGTGCCGATGCTGCAACTGGACGATGGCGCGCGCCATACCGAAGCCGCGTCGCTGCTGCAATACGTGGCGGACCTCGCCCCGGGCAAGGCGCTGCTGCCGGCGGCCGGCACCCGGGAACGCCTGGAAGCGGTGGGCTGGCTGACGCTGGTCTCAACCGAGCTGCACAAGGTCTTCAGCCCGTGGCTTTGGCACAAGGAAACCGCGGAAAGCACGCGCGAGGATTGCAAGGCCAAGGTGGCCCTGCGCTTCGCCGAACTGGACCGGCACCTGGCCACCCGCGATTACCTGTGCGGCAAGCAGTTCACCGTGGCCGACGCCTACTGCTTCGCTGTGGCCAACTGGGCCAATTTCCTGAACATGCCGCTCAACCCTTACCCCGCGCTGCAGGCCTACCTGTCGCGCGTGGCCGCGCGGCCCAAGGTGCACGAGGCGCTGGTGGCCGAAGGGCTGGCGCGCGATTGATCGGCGAAAGTAGTGATGGCGGCGCCCCGGCGGCTTGACGCCGGTCAAGCCGCGATCGAATCGTGCTCAGTCGTGCCCAGATGCGACAGGTGCCGCGAGGCCTGACGGGATCGCCGTCGAGGCGATTTCTTCGCGCAGCGCGTTGAACAGCAACTCGAGCGGCGCGCCCAGCCTGCGCGGCAGCGGCGCGTGCAGCAGCCACGCGGTGAGCCCCGCGCGAAAATCCTGCACCGGCACCACCTGCACCGCATCGCGGTGCGCGCTGCCCGCCAGCACTTCCGGCGTGACCGCGCCGATGCCGATGCCGCGCGCCACCAGCGACAACTGCAACTCAGCGCCGAAGGCCTCCACGGCCACGTTGAACGGCAGGTGCGCGGCATCCAGCGCGTGGCGCAGCGCCGAGCGCATGCCGCACCCGTCCTGGTTGAGCACCCAAGGGTACGCCGCCAGGTCGCGCAGGCTCACGCCCTTGGGCGGGAACGCCAGCCCGCGCCCGGCCACTATCAGCGTGGTGTAGCGGCCCAGCTCGCGCGCGGTGAGCGCGGCCGGCGGCGCCACGCCATCGGGCAGCAGCACGGCAGCTACATCGACCTTGCCGCTTTCCGCTTGATCGAGCAAACCCGGCGTCCAGCCTGCCCTCACGCGCACGGTCAGCGTGGGGAACTGCTCGCGCAGCAGGTCGATGGGGCGGTCCAGCGCCATCTCGGACAGGAACGGCGGCACGCCTAGGCGCAACTCGCCCACCACCTGCGCGCCGCGCGCCGCGCGCGACATCAGGTCGTCGGTGGCGTGCAGCACGCGCTTGCCAAGCTCGTAGACCTCCTGCCCGGCGGCGGTCGGGCGCAGCGGCTTGGCCTGGCGGTCCAGCAAGGCCACGCCGATGAGCGCTTCCAGGCTTTGCACGCGGCGGGTCAGGCCGGGCTGGGTCAGGTGCAGGCGGGTGGCGGCGCGCACCATCGAGCCGGCTTCCACTACGGCGATAAAGGCTTCGATGTCGCGGGTGTTCATGGCGGGTTCTTTTAGTTCTTTGGTTCTTTATTAGGCAGGCTGAGCGGGCAGCCGCGAATGATGCAAACAAACTCGCATAAAGATTATCCCAATCTTTCAATTGCCGCATAGACAGCGCAATCCTAGCATTGGCGACTCAACCTTGCCCGCCGGCGCGGCAACGTGATGCCCCGCCGGCCCGGCGCAACAGGAGCCCACATGTCTTGCCCCGCTTCCACCCTGAACAAGGCCCCGCCGGGCATCGCGCCCGGCACGCCCGAGCTGACCGGCGCGCTGACGCTGTTCTTCGCCGCCGCCGTCGGCGTGATGGTGATCAACCTGTTCGCCGCCCAGCCCCTGACCGGCCCCGTCAGCGCCGCGCTCGGCCTGCCGCCCGCCTGGCGCGGGCTGGTGGCGACGCTGCCGCAGCTTGGCTATGCCACGGGCTTGCTGTTGCTGGTGCCGCTGGCCGACCTGCTGGAAAACCGCCGCCTGGTGGCCGGCACGCTGCTGATGTGCGCGGCCATGCTCGCGCTAGCGGCGATGGCGTGGTCGGGCGCGGTGTTCTTCCTGGCGGTATTTGCCGCCGGCGCGGGCTCCTGCGCCATCCAGATGCTGGTGCCGCTGGCCGCGCTGATGGCGCCGCCTGCGCGGCGCGGGCGTGCGGTGGGCAATGTGATGAGCGGGCTGATGCTGGGCATCCTGCTGTCGCGCCCGCTGGCCAGCCTGCTGGCCGGCGCGGGCGGATGGCGTGCCTGCTACGCCATGCTGGCGGGGCTGGACGCGTTGCTGGCAGCCGTGCTGCTGCGCTGGCTGCCAAGCCGCAGGCCAGCCAGCGGCCATCGCTACGCCAGCCTGATTGCCTCGATGTGGCAGTTGCTGCGCAGCCAGCCGGTGCTGCGCCAGCACGCACTGACTGCAGCGCTGTCGATGGCGGCTTTCAGCGCGTTCTGGACCGCGGTGGCCCTGCGGCTGGCGCAGCCGCCGTTTGCGCTAGGCAGCCATGGCTTGGCGCTGTTCGCGCTGGCCGGCGCGGCAGGCGCGGTGGCGGCGCCGGTGGCCGGCCGCCTGGGCGATCATGGCCATGGCCGGGCCGGCACGGTAGTGTCGCAGCTGGCCGTACTGGCCGCGTTGCTGCTGGCGGGGGCGGCGGCCGGTGGCTGGTTCGGCTTCGCGGCCGAGGCGCACCGGGCGCTGGCGCTTGGCCTGCTGGTGGTGGCCGCCATCGTGCTGGACGCTGGCGTCACCGCCGACCAGACCTTTGGCCGGCGCGAGATCAACCTGCTGGACGCGGCCGCGCGCGGCCGGCTCAACGGCTTGTTCGTGGGGATCTTCTTCGTGGGTGGCGCATCGGGCGCGCTGGCGGGTGGCGCCGCCTGGGCGGTTGGCGGCTGGCAGGCGGTGTGCCTGGCCGGGATCGCCTTTGCCGCGCTCAACCTGGTGGCGCACGGCTTCATGATGCGAAGCCGTGCGGCGGGGATTGTCGCTTAACGGCTTAGCGTGCGCCGTCCAGCAGTTGCTCGATCTTGCTGACGAACTGCTTGTCGTCGGGCTTGGTCATGCTGTTATAGCTGCCCACCACCTGGCCGTTGCGGTCGATCACGTACTTGTAGAAATTCCACTTGGGCGTGGTGCCGGACTGCTTGGCCAGCAGCGCATACATGGGATTGGCATCGCTGCCGCGCACATGCGACTTGCCCAGCATGGGGAATTTCACGCCGTAGGTGTTGTAGCAAAAGTCCGCGATCTCCTTGGAAGACCCGGGCTCCTGCGAGAAGTCGTTCGAGGGGAAGCCCAGCACCACCAGCCCGCGTTCGCGGTACTTGGCGTACAGCGCCTCCAGCCCTTCGTACTGCGGGGTAAAGCCGCAATAGCTGGCGGTATTGACCACCACCACGACCTTGCCGGCGTACTGGCAGAGGTTTTGCGGCGCTTCGTCCTGCAGGCGGGGGAACTTGAAGTTGAGCGAAGCCGGGCAGGCGCCGGCCGGCTTGGCGGCCGCGGCTACTGTCGCTGCGGGGGCATCGGCGGCTTGCGCAAGACGCGGGGTGGCGACGACAGCGGCGGCAGCGGCCAGGACCAACGCACCCGACAAGGCGATGCGTTGCAAGGCGCGTGAGCGCTGTTCGGGAAGGCTGCGCATGAAGGAAACTCCGGAAATGGTCTGTCCGTAGTTTACGCCGTTGGCTAGATGGATGCGGGGAGGCGCTTACTCCATCGCCAGCGTCGCCGCGTGCTCGGTCACGCTGCTGCGTAGCTCCACGTCGGGCATGCGGCGCACGATCGCCAGCGCCAGCAAGGCCGCGACGGCGCCCACGGCAAAGATCAGCCGGAAGCCCGACTCCACGCCGCCCGTCAGCACGTCCCGCACCGCGGGAGAGAGATGGGCCAGCGCCTCGCTGCCGTGGCGCAGCGCGCCCAGGTCCAGCGCCTGCTTCACGCCGGAAGCATGCAGGGCATTGCGGAATTCCAGCGTCAGCAAGGTGCCGGCCAGCGCGCCGCCAAAGGCGCTGCCGAGCGAGCGCAGCACCAGCAGCGCGCCGGTGCCGGCGCCGGTATCGCGGGGTTCCAGCACGTTCTGCACGGTCATCAAGGTGCCGACCATGGTCATGCCCAGCCCCACGCCGGCCACCATCATTGCCAGCAGCACGAGCGCCAGCGGCGTGGACGGCGCAACCGCCACCAGCGCCGCCAGGCCCAGCGCCGCCGCAATGAAGCCGCCGGTCAGGATGCCGCGCATCCGCCCCAGGCGCGGCGCCAGCCCGGCCACGATAAAGTTGCCCGCCACCGTGGAAAGCAGGAACGGCACCACCAGCAAGCCGGATTCCGACGCATCTGCGCCGCGCACCAGCTGGAAATGCAGCGGCAGCGCGAAGATGCACAAGAAGATATTCAGCGCCGCCATCGCGGACGCCGCCACGCCCAGCACATAGGCGCGGTTGCGGAACAGCCGCGGCGGCAGCATCGGGTCGCCCGCGCGGCGCTCCTGCCAGACCAGCGCGGCCACCGCCACCAAGGCCAGCAGCGCCAGGCCAGCGATTTCCGGCGAGATCCAATCATAGACATCGCCGCCCCAGCTCATCGCCAACAGGAACGCCACGATGGAGACGGTCAGCAGCAACGCGCCGCCCCAGTCCACCCGCGCCGAGCCGCCACGCACCTGCAACTGGCTCAGCCCGCGATGGCACATGAACATGGCCAGCAGCCCCAGCGGCACATTGATCCAGAACAGCCAGCGCCACGACAGGTGATCCGAGGTCCAGCCGCCCACCAGCGGGCCGGCAATGGAAGCCACCGCCCACACGGTCGCCAGGTAACCCTGGTAACGGCCACGCTGGCGCGGCGCCACCACATCCGCGATCGCCGCCTGCGCCAGCGCCATCAAGCCGCCACCGCCAATGCCTTGCAGCGCACGGAACAGGATCAGCTGCTGCAGCGTAGCCGCCATCGCGCACGCCACCGAAGCCAGGATGAACAGCCCGATCGCCAGCATCAACAGCCGGCGCCGCCCATAGGTATCCGACAACTTGCCGTACAAGGGCGTGGAAACGGTGGAAGTGATCAGGTAAGCCGTCACGATCCACGACAAATGGCCAAAGCCGTTCAGGTCATTGGCAATCGCCGGCACCGCCGGAATCACCACGGTCTGGTCCAGCGCGGCCAGCAAGATGCAAAGGATGATCCCGCCGATCACTCGCATGATGGCCTGGTGGCTCAGGGCAGGGGTGGCAACAGCGGACGAAGCAGAAGCGGAGGAAGACATCGGAGGCAGCAGGGCGCGTAGTCATGAGCAACCAACGTTGCGCCCAACCACCAACAAACCACCTCGTTTGTCAGCCTACATCGGGGAACATGGCCACAAAATTGAAATCAACCGATTGGACGCGTACCCAGTACTGCGCAATTCGAGAACTGCCACGAGATGGCAGAAGCCGCCTGCACGGCCCGGGCGGGCCTAATTCAGTGAACGCATAATTATATGCGGATACCAAATATGGAGTGCGGCGCCAAGTTGGTTTGTGATGCGGCGCAGACGCGCCTTTTGACCGAACGTGCGTACTTCCGCCCAGTACGAGCAGCCATCTGCCGGCAAGCCGACACGAAGCGAAAAAACGGGATCTTGTGTTTTTTTGTTGCAGGCAGGAACGGGCGCGTACCCAATACAGCGGGGCCAGGTTGAGTGGGCCCCGAGGGGCCACCCGTCACACGAGGCGAAGCGAAGCGAACCGTGAAGGTGTGCCAAGGAGGTTGGGGCGCTTTTTTGCCTACTTCTCTGGCAAGACAAAAAGACGAAATGAACGCGCCCCGCAGGGGTGGTGACTTCAAGCTTTTGACGCTAAGCCCTTGATCCTGAATTTGAATCAGTTGCCACTAATCAGCAATCCCCGGGCAATGAGATCAGACCTTGGCATGAGGCGTCCCGCTAATGTAATGCTCCAACTGTTCAATAATGAACTTCTGCTCGGAGATAATATCCTTGACCAGGTCCCCAATCGACAACATCCCCACCAGGGTGTCCCCGTCCATCACCGGCAAGTGCCTCAACCGGTGCTGCGTCATCAACGCCATGCACTCATCGGTACTCTGATCCCCGCGCACATAAATCACCGCCGACGTCATGATGTCGCGAACAAAGGTCTCCCGGGATGTCCGCTGCATCAGGATCACCTTCCGCGCATAATCCCGCTCGCTCAAGATACCAACGATATCGCCGCGCTCGATCACCAATAGCGCGCCAATGCCTTTCTCCGCCATCAGTTGCAGCGCAGCATAAACGGTGGCACCAGGGGGAATGCTGTAGATAGCCTGGGTCGGTTTGGACTCAAGAACCTGCCGTGCAGTTTTCATCACCCACTCCTTGTTCGATCCCAACGGATTGCAACACGACCCGCGCGCACTGGCGGGAGCGCCTGGCAGGGCACCTGCGCACCGCGCCGCTGCCAATAGCTTTCAGATTAGCACCACGCGCGCATGCCTTACAGGGTGACGCACACGAATCTTTGTAAAAAGACAAAGCCGCTGAAAAGCACTGCGCAAACGCGCCGGCAAGCGCTATAAAGGGAAGGGAGCGCGCCGCCCGGCGCGCCGCACTGCGCAGGAGGGCCAGCCATGGCCACCGAGTCCGTTGCCGGCAAGCGCGTCATCGTGCTCTTCGACGACAGCCGTTGCATCCATTCGCGCCACTGCGTGCTGGACCGCCCGGACGTGTTCGAGCCCGGCGTACAGGGCGAGTGGATCCACCCCGACAACGCCACCGCCGAGGAAATCGCGGAGATTGCGCACAACTGCCCATCGGGCGCCATCTCCTACCAGAACATCGACGGCTCCCCCGGCGAGACGGCGCCCCTGGTCAATGTGGTACGCGTGCTCGAGAATGGCCCGCTGGCGCTGCGCGCCGCCATCACCATCGATGGCCAGCCCGCAGGCTTTCGCCTGACGCTGTGCCGCTGCGGCGCTTCGCGCAACAAGCCCCTGTGCGACAGCAGCCACGCCAGCACGGGTTTCGTCGCCAGCGGCGAGGCCGCCACCGTGGCATCGGAACCCCTGGCGCAGCGCGACGGGCCCCTCGATATCCATCCCATCCCCAACGGACCGCTGCGCGTCAAAGGCAATCTTGAAGTGATCAGCGGCACCGGCAGGACCATCACCCGGATGACCGAGGCCTGGTTTTGCCGCTGCGGCCAGTCGGGCAACAAGCCGTTCTGCGACGGCACGCACAAGAAGGTGGGGTTCAGGAGCGATCCGCAGGATCCGTAGGATCCAAAGACAACGGCGCCGCGCCCAGCGCCAGCAGGCAGAGCCGCTCCATCTGCGCCACCCATGCCGCCCGCGAGGGTTCGGCAGCCTGCAGCAGCAGGCGATACCGGCGCGCGCCCCAGACCGCCTCCAGCAGGCTTCGCACCGCGGCGGCGTCCGGCGCGCCCGGCAGATCCGGGCACGCCGCCAGCGCGCGCTGCCAGGCCGCGTACAACTCATCGAACACACGGCGATGATGCTTGGTCTCGGCGATGCGCGCTTCCAGCATGAGCATCTCGTGTTCGAAACCCTCCAGCGTGGCATCGTCGGCGCCGCAGGTCAGCCGTACCAGGCGCTGGACGCGCGTGCGCCAGTCCAGCCCGGGCGCGAGCGCCACCTCGGCCTCGATGCGCGCCAGCAGCAGCTCGATGGTGTGGCGCACATAGCCGGAGAGCAGCGCCTCCTTGTTGGGGAAGTATTCGTACAAGGTGCCCACCGAGCAGCCGGCCTCCAGCGCCACCGCACGCGTGGTCACGCCGTCCCAGCCGCGCGCCCGCCATATCCGAACAAAAGCCTCGTAAATGGCGTCCACGGTAAAGCGCGCGCGCTGCTGCGACGGGCGTTTCAGCGGCCTGGCAGGTGCCCGCGCGGGCTCGGCCGCGGCACCCGCGTTTCCGAACCCGGCGGCCGGCTTGCGGCGATACATTGGTGGCATCGACCTTGACGGTGAAAAAAAGGACAGAAGATGGGACAGACGATGGATCAGACGAAGCACAGCAACCACGGCGCTCACAACGATAGCGCCGAACAAGCGCTCCCGGTCACCCGCCTGCTGACACGCAAGCATGCCCTAAACGAAAGCCGGCTGGAAGCGCACCAGGAACGCACCGACGCCGCCCCCGGCGAAGTCCTGCTCAAGCTCGACCGCTTCGCGCTCCTGAGAAACAAGACTGGCGGCTGGGGTTAGGCGGCCACCTCTACCGGATTAACCTGAAACCCGAGGGCCGCGGCACGCCGTTTGAGCGCGGC
>NZ_BAAILO010000348.1:0-570 GCF_054589115.1 Cupriavidus sp. 8B
CCAACCGAACCCAAGTCCCAATCGCTCCCAAGGAGAACTGCCATGACTACCACCCTCGCCATCAAGGACCTGTCGGTCACCGAAGAACTCGACACCCGCGCCATGCGCGCCGTGCGCGGCGGCTTCGTGCCCTTCCTGCCCGTCTTCAGCGCGGTCAAGATCGACTCGACCTTCAATGCCCAGCAGCTGATCGGCCAGACCCAGAATGTCGTCAACATGAACGGCAACAACGCCGCCTTCGTGTCCGACATCAAGTCCCGTGTCGACTCGACGCAGAACGCCAGCAACAACATCTATTGAGCCGCGGGCCACGCCCCACGCTGAATTCGCAAACTACTGAATACCCCGGAGAACTGCCATGACTACCACCCTCGCCATCAAGGACCTGTCCGTCACCGAAGAACTCGACGCTCGCGCCATGCGCGCCGTGCGCGGCGGCTTCGTGCCCTTCATGCCCGTCTTCAGCCTGACCAAGATCGACTCGACCTTCAACGCCTCGCAGCTGATCGGCCAGACCCAGAATGTCGTCAACATGAATGGCAACAACACGGCCTTTGCCGACGACATCAA